>JAGAUD010000011.1 GCA_017620975.1 Lachnospiraceae bacterium
GAGATCCAAAAGCAAGCTAACCATACCAGAACCATAGACATTGCAAAACTGGCTCCGGTAAGTCCCACCAGGAGATAAAACGTTGTAAACAATATTGCTGGGATATAACCGATATATTTTCTCATGTATCACTCCTCCTTTAACGAGTTTCGTTCACTTATCCGGCAGTTCCTTGAGCATAGATATTCCCGGTTATTGATAAACATATGCATTCTCAGGGGAAATAGAAAGCAGCCAGCAATATGAATCCGGGGCAATACCCCCTGATTGAGTCAGCTCAATCTGCAGCATCCGGTCTGCCACGGAATCCCCATTTATATCATATCTCAACGTCACATATCGTTCTGCCACATAATAGGCTGTACCTGCACCTTGTTCGATTTTGTAATCTATAAGCCTGTCACACCACATGCTGGTATTCACAAATTCCTCAAGTGACATATCTTCTGTACACTCCTCCAATACAGAGTTCAACTTTCCTTCCAGTCGAATTACCTGATCATCCTCCTGCAATACAGCCATAGCGCTGTTTTCATCCCATCCTTCTGCAAGGAAAATCGCGGTCATATCTGTATACGGAATGGCAGCCTCATAAAAATTCGCATGATAAATCTCTGCATCTACTTCTGTCAGCTTCCGAAAGTCCAGATACGACATTTCCAAGATGTCTTCCGGCTCTAAATTACATTCCAGGATATCGGTACGGGCCAATTTCAACACCCAGCGGATCAGAGAACCTTCCTCATTCGCTGCATAACTGTCACCCACATCATAACCGTATGTCAGATATACCTCTCCATGCTTTGTCAGGATAAAATAATAAAACACATCATTTTCATCGTTCTCTACATCTATGCGCCAGGCTTTCTCAGTATTCTTCCGCAGTGTATCTGGGCCCATCATAGCGGTCGGACCATCTGTTCCATTCTTAAAGTAATCGTCGAAGACCAACGGGGACAGCTTTATCTCCTCGAATTTTCCCCATAGCTGAACCCACTCTTCTCCTTCTGTATCATCCAAAATGTCTCCCGAAACAAACATGGCATAATCTGAAGTAAACTGATATCTTGGTGCGGTGTCCGGTGTATATGCAAAGGAATATCCCAGATCGTCATAAACCACTTCCTCCACCCGATAACTGTGTCCGAAAGGCTCCGGCGCATGAAGTGCCTTGTCTGTCGGATCCGTTAAAAAGCATATGGCAGCTACAATACAGGCAAGCAGTCCCAGAATCACCAGCCAGAATGCCGGTCTCTTGTAATGCAGCACAGCTTTCACACGATCCTTCACCCCCACTTCCCCAAAGGACAGGGGACAGGCGGATATCATATTGCGATGAAAACCTGAAGACTTCATACTGCAGGCTAACAGTGCATCTGAATATGACTTTTTCTCCTTTTCTTTCAGTCTGCCGATCACATACTCATCACAGGCAAGCTCAATATCCCGACATAGCAGAATATATGCGATCCAGATCACCGGATTAAACCAGTATATTGTAAGCAACAAGAATCCAAGAGGTTTCCACCAATGATCACGACGCCTGATATGGGCCTTCTCATGGGCAATCACAAAGTCAGTTTTATCATCTTCCGCCAATGCAGAAGGCAAATAAATTCTTGGACGTACAATCCCAAACACAAACGGTGTATCTATGTAATCGCAAAGAAAAATATTCTCCCTCACAGGCAGACAAGCATCTGCTTTGCTCTTAATTCTCAAATAACTAATAACAGCGTATACCAGCAATCCTATCATCCCAATGACCCAGATCACAGTACCCAGGCTCATTACCATCTGTATAGGATTTATGCCGGCCCCTACGCCGGGAGCCATGCTTTCTGATAAATAAGGATTCACCACACTGTTTACTGCCATTACCCCGGTATGGATAGTTGGTTTATCTACATACAGAATATCCTGAGGAATGGTTTCCGCACCGGGGAGCAGACTGAATATGCTTTCTACAGAAATAGGACAGATGAGTCTGAACGCCACAAGTCCCCACAAGATACACCGAATCCACTTCGGTGCATTTTTCAGGATGATACGAAGCAGGATCACCGCCAGAATCAGCCAGCTCGCAGTGATACTCATATTCAATAGCTTAATGAAAACTGTTGTCATACCTATTCCTCCGAAGTCTCAAATGAATCTATCATCTGTCGGATCTGTGCTATCTCTTCAGCTGTCAACTTTTTTCTACTGGAGAACGCATTGAAGAATGCGGTTCCGGAATATTCCCCTATTACAATCAATATTTTCTTCTGTTCTTAAGTTCCTCGTACAGCAGACAATAATTCTCATATCTTAACTGACTGATCCTGCCTTCATCCAACGCCTGTTTGACTCCGCAATCGGGCTCACTGATATGCGCACACCCCCCAAAACGGCAATATTTCTCAAAAGGCTCAAATTCCTGATAAAAGGATGCAAGTTCTTCTTTCTCTATATCAAACAGTCCCAGCGAACTAAAGCCCGGTGTATCCAGAATGTAGCTGCCATCTGCACCATCATCACTATCACCAAAGCTGATGGGAATCAGTTCCGAATGTCTGGTTGTATGCTTTCCACGTTCAATCTTTCTGCTGATGGAACCGGTTTCCATAGTAATACTGCTCTGCAGGCAATTAATCAGAGAAGATTTGCCCACACCACTTGGTCCTGCAACCGTAGTTGTCCGCCCTGCCAGCATTTGTTTCACCTCTTCAATTCCGACAGACCGGTCTGCGCTGATTGTCAAAGTCTGATAACCACATGCTTCATAAATTTGACGGTACTGCTCTCCCAAACCTGCAGCATCTAAATCCAGCTTATTAAAACAGATGATACAGGGAATACCCTGTTGCTGCATCATGATCAGGAAACGATCCAGGAGATTAAAATTGGGCTGTGGACTCGCAATAGCGAAAATTACCAGCGCCTGATCTACATTCGCCACTGCCGGTCGAATCAGCTGACTGCTCCTGTCCAGTATCCTCGTGATATTTCCCTTTTTCAAAGGTTCATCTAATACCTCAATTTCCACGTTATCGCCTACCAGAGGCTTCACATTATCCTTGCGAAAGATACCTTTCGCTTTGCACTCGTATACTCCGGTTCCCATTACATGAACGTAATAGAAACCGGCTATTCCTTTGATGATCTTACCTTTCATACACTATTCCTTAACAAATTCCAGTCTTCTGGTAAAGCTTTTCTGTGCCGCACCCTGATCGGTATTCACAGTATAATAAAAGGTAACGGTTGCTCCCGTACTTGGTACTCCGTAGAAATTCACCGGCTGCGGGAAAGAGGTGACGGAAGTGTTATATAATTCCTGCCCGTTATCTGTAGTAATCACAATCTTCACTTCAGAACCTGCAGCATAATCAGGAGCCTCTGCTGTGGAAGGTGCAGCTATATTTCCGTTATACTTATAGGTGCCCATACCCATACTGATACGAATCTCGATTCCTGTACCCGGTGCCACATAAGAGCCCTGAGAATAACTCTGATAACAGATTTGCCCCTCCGGTATCTGGGAATGGTTTACACTAGACACAGTTGTAATGGTAAGTCCTGCTTCAATCAGTTCTACCGTTCCATCCATTTCGCTCATACCAATTACATTCGGAACCATGACCGTATCAGATTGGGAACCTCTACTCACATTCACTGTAATCACACTGCCTTCCGGCACTTTGGTTCCGCTTACAGGATCCTGAGATATAACGATTCCGGCAGGTATCGAATCAGAAAAGTTCTCTACCCAGCTGATTTGAAATCCCTGGTTGGTTAAAGTAGTCTCAGCATCTTCCCTGGTCTTACCGGCAGTTTCCTGCACGACAATGCCGGCAGACCCGGAGCTGACTGTAAGGGTGATCGAAGTTCCTTTTTCAATCTTGTTTCCGGCCTCATGACTTGCCTCTATTACAATTCCTTCCGCATACTCGTTGCTTTCCTCATATTCTATTTCTACTATAAGAGAACGCTTTTCCAGCATCCTTTGGGCATCCTGTACATTCCAACCGATTACCAGAGGCATTTCCACCTCCTCTGCCGGTTCCTTATCTGACTCTGACTTTTCATTATCTTCTTCTGATGTTTCCTCAGTCTTGATAATGGGGCTGGGATTCTCCCCATTACCACTTCCAAACACATCAAAAACACGAAGCAAAAGGAAAATAATAATACCGCAGATAATCAGTCCGGCAACCACAGCAAGTACTGTTATCACACCTTCCATCTTGGGATCGTAATCATATTCATCCCCGTCTTCCTCGATATCCTCTTCCTCATAATCCTTTTCTTCACCTGCCGCATAACGCATGCGTCCTGTTCCACCGTCATGAGACACTCTTGTTCCTGCCTGCTGCTTGATTCTTGCCATATCCCGGTCAGAAATCATTCTGGTGTTTCCATCCACATTCGGTGCATTGTCAACTACAAAATCCTCGTCCGGATTCATCAAAGCCCGCTTCAGATCACTGATCAATTCCCTCATATTCTGGTATCGGCGATCAGGGGATTTCTGGCAGCATTTAAGCACAATCCCTTCCACGCTGTTTGGAACTTCCGGTACATATTCTTTGGGAGAAGGCATTTCTTCCTGAATATGCTTGATAGCAATAGCTACCGTCGTTTCTCCGTTAAAAGGCACTCTTCCTGTCAGCATCTCGAACAGAGTAATACCAAGCGAATAAATATCGCTCTTCTCATCACTGTATCCTCCTCTGGCCTGCTCAGGAGAAGTATAATGCACAGACCCCATCACATTGGATGTAATTGTGTTACTGGTGGCAGCCTTGGCGATGCCAAAGTCGGTCACCTTTACTTTTCCATCTTTGGAAATAATAATATTCTGGGGCTTGATATCCCTGTGAATAATATGATTGTTGTGGGCAGCCTCGATTCCCATGCATACCTGAATTGCAATGCTGACTGCCTCTTTATAGGATAATCTGGCTTTTTTCTCAATATATTTCTTGAGAGTGATTCCCTCCACCAGCTCCATAACGATAAAATAGATTCCGTTTTCCTCTCCCACGTCATATACATTGACAATATTGGGGTGCATGAGTCCTGCAGCAGCCTGAGCCTCGATGCGGAATTTGGATACAAAATTAGCATTTTCGCTGAATTCCTGTTTTAGTACTTTCACAGCCACATAACGATTCAGCTTATGACATTTTGCTTTATATACATCGGACATGCCACCGGTTCCTATTTTTTCCAATATCTCATAGCGGTCGCCTATCATCATTCCTATTTTAATCATTCTTACATCTCCATTCTAACACTGCGTATTTTCAGTCAACGGCTCTATCAATACTACCGCTATGTTGTCCAATCCGCCGTTATCGTTAGCCGCCTTCACCAATGCATGAGCTCTGCTGCGGATATCACCCTCCGTTTGAATAATAGATAAAATCTCTTCATCCTCAAGCATATTGGTCAGACCGTCGGAGCACATAAGTATCATGTCTCCCTTCGTCAGTTCCACAGTGAAAAAGTCCACATTCACTGTTCTGCTGGCTCCGATTGCTCTGGTAATAATATTTTTCTCCGGATGATTTCTGGCTGCTTCTTTAGCCAGTCCACCCATTCTGACCATCTCTGCAACCAGAGAATGATCTTTTGTAATCTGCCTTATTGTATCCCTGATCAGGTAAAGCCTGCTGTCTCCTACATTAGCAACACACAGTTCCCCGTCCTGGCAGACAGCAGCCACCACTGTAGTTCCCATTCCGGCAAGATTACTGTCTTCGCCTGCTTTCCTGCGGATTTTGTCATTTGCCACCTTGATGGCATGCCCTAATATTTTCTCAGGTTCTGTCTCCTCCAAAGCGGACGCTTCCTCAACAATGGTCTCCACCGTGTATTTGGATGCATAATCTCCGGCATTGTGGCCTCCCATACCATCTGCCACAATAAACAGATTGGAAAGCTTCCCAACAGGCTGCTGCGAAGCAAATACATAATCCTGATTTACTTTTCTCTTTCTCCCGATGTCTGTAATGCCATATGCCTTAAGCACTTAGATACCTCCTGTTTCAGACCGGTCCCGCTTCCCGGGTCATGTGACGCCGCCTCAGCTGCCCGCAGGCCCCGTCAATGTCTCTTCCCATTTCTCTTCTAATTGTAACCGCTATTTTATTTTTTTCAAGCTTATTTTTAAAACGTATAATACACTCCTTATCGGACTGCACATAATCCCTCTCTTTTATGGGGTTGACCGGAATCAGATTTACATGGCAGCACAGAGGTCTGGCCAGTTCAATCAATTCTCTGGCATCTTCTTCCCTGTCATTAACGCCGCCTACCAGGCTATATTCGAATGTAATCCTGCGACCGGTCTTCTCAAAATAATAAGCACAGGCGTCCATTAGCTCCGCTATGGAATATCTGTTGGCAATGGGCATCAGCCTGCGGCGCTTCTCATCCGTGGTTGCATGCAGGGAAAGTGCCAGCGTAATCTGCAAATGTTCCTCTGCAAGCTGCCTCATCCTGGGAACAAGTCCACAGGTAGACACGGTAACATTTCGCTGGCTGATATGCAATCCATGTTCATCTGTCAATAGCTTCAGGAATTTCAACAGATTATCGTAATTGTCCATAGGTTCCCCGGTTCCCATGACTACCACATTGGATACTCTCTCTCCGGTCAGACGGGTAATGGCATAAATCTGATCAAGCATCTCGGAAGGTGTCAGATTACGCTCCAATCCGTCCAATGTAGACGCACAGAAACTACAGCCCATACGGCAGCCTACCTGGGAAGAGATACACACGCTGTTGCCATGCTGATACTTCATCCATACGCTCTCTACCACATTCCCGTCCGCCAGGCCAAAAAGGAACTTCTTCGTACCATCGATTTTGGATTCCTGCACATTTACAGGTACCAGAGATGTATAAGTATACCATTCTATACAGCCTGCCCTTAAACTCTTAGACAGATTGGTCATCTCCTCGAAGCTTCTTGCCAGTTTTACATGCATCCATTCATACATCTGCGTGGCCCGAAAAGTTTTCTCTCCTCTTGCCGCCAGTTCCTCTTTCAATTCCTCAAACGACAGGGATTTGATATCGATCCTGTCATCTAACTTATCGCCTAACCTGTCACTCATCGTTTCATCCATTTCGTCTTAGTTACTCTGTTTTACTTTTTCCGTCTCAATCTGGCATAGAAGAACCCGTCGCAGTCATCTTCTCCCGGAAAAAGCTGTCTGCTTTCCTCCAGCGTAAAGGGATATTCCCTACAGATAAAGCTGCACATCTCTTCGTTTTCTTCTTTTCTCACCGTACATGTACTGTAAAGCAATACACCGCCCGGCTTCACGTATTGCCAGCTGGCAGCCACTATTTTCTTCTGAAGTGCTGTAATCTCCTGCAAGCCCTGTGGTGTCACGTGATATTTGATGTCTCTTTTCTTCCCTATGACCCCCAGTCCGGAACAGGGCACATCCATAAGTACCACATCAGCCTTTTCAATCAAACCATCATCTGTAACCGTAGCATCCCACTGTTCCACCGTCATATTGTCAGCCTGCATACGCTGCGCATTATCTTCTATCAGACCAAGCTTATTTTCACTGACATCTCTGGAAAGCACTCTATCAGCCATCTCAGCAGCCAGCAGACTCTTTCCGCCGGGAGCCGCGCAGATATCCACCACATAATCAGAAGCCTTGATTTCGGCTGCCTCTACTGCCATCATGGAACTGACATCCTGCACCGTAAATGCCCCCTCCTCATATCCGGGGAGAGATGCGATTCCCTCAGCTTTTTTCAGTGTATAAGCATACTCCAGATAAGGGGAGGGTGTCACCTCCACACCCATCTTTTCCATTTGTGCAATATACTCCAGTCGGACGTTTTTGTCAAGTGTCTTACGAAAACGAATTGTTACAGGATGAACCCGGAAAAGACCTGAAAGCATCTGATGAGTCCTCTCTTTTCCGTATTCTTTGACCCAGAGCTGCACCAGCCACAAAGGCATGGAATAGGTTATGCTCATCCACTGCTCCGGTTCCTTTTCCTGATCCGGCCATTTAATGGAACTTCTGTTTCTGGACAAGTTCCTTAACACGCCATTTACAAAGCCTTTCAGATTCTGGAACTTTCTTTTTCCGGCCAGCTTTACCGCCTCATTGCATACCGCGCTGTCCGGCACACCGTCCATGTACAGAATCTGATACGCGCTCATCCGCATCAGACACCTGATAAGCGGCTTCATTTTCTTCACGGGCACACTGGAAAACTGCTCCAGTACATAATCCAGTTCTATCCGCCTCTCTATCGTCCCTTCCGCCAGGCGCTTTATGAAAGCCTTCTCCTGCACGTCCAGATAATCATATTTATCCAGAACTGCTTTCATCAATTTATGAGAATATTCTTCATTTCGTTCTATGGAAAGCAGCATGTCCAGAACAATTTCTCTGGTATTTTCAGCCATATCCTGTTATTGCCTTTCTCTATTTTTCAATTCTTTTCCAAATCAGTCGTCCCGTCTGCGATTCCCCCCAAAAAGCAGAACCAGTCGAAGAAGCTGTAAAATGGAGGAAGCTGCTGCCGCAACGTAAGTAAGAGCAGCTGCAGTCAATACTTTTTTACAGCCATTATTTTCCTGTACACTTAAAAGACCATACTGATCAATCCTGGCTATCGCACGTCTGGAAGCATTGAATTCCACCGGAAGGGTAATCAGTTGGAACAATACTGCTAATGAAAAAGCCCAAATCCCAATCTGAATCAGTGTCTGATTCCATCCCAGTAAGACTCCGAGAAAAATCAATGGCATCCCCAGATTGCTTCCGATATTAACAACGGGTACCAGAGCGGACCTGATCTTAATGGGAGCATATCCTTTTGCATGCTGAATAGCATGACCGCACTCGTGGGCCGCTACTCCTACACTTGTCACAGACGCCGAATTATAATTTTCGTAGGACAGACGCACAGTTTTTGTTCTGGGATCATAGTGGTCTCCCTTCCCGTCTCTCAGACATTCAATCTGAACATCGTACAAGCCTTCCTGATTCAAAATTCTCCTGGCGGCATCTGCTCCCGTAAGTCCGCTCATGTTTCTGACCTTACTGTATTTGTTCATGGTACTGTTCACCAGCGCACTGGCACCCAGGCACAGAAGCATGCCGATAATGACTAACAGATACGTAGGGTCCCAGTACATCCCATATCCGTAATAACCCATATATAACATTTTATTTTCCTCCACATTCTATTCAGGCGCTGCAATGACCTGAATTACTCCCCCAGTGTTTCTCCTACCTGCATCCGTACACCCAACAGGAAATCATGAGCGCTCATGCGCTTCTTTCCTTCCAGCTGCAGACTGTATATTTTCAGTATGCCCTTTCCGGTACCGATTACTACACAATCTTTGTTGACCTCAAGGATTTTTCCGCAGGAAGCTTCTTTTGGTGCCTTCTCTTCTGCTACAGCTTCCCAAATCTTTAACTGCTTCCCGTGGTAAGTGGTAAATGCGCTTGGCCAGGGATTCATGCCGCGCACTTTCAATTCAATTTCATAAGCTGATCCGGAAAAATCGATTTTCCCCATCCCTTTGGTGATGAGCGGCGCATAAGAACTAAGCTCCTCATCCTGAGGCACCGGTTCCAGACAGCCTTCCTCCAGAAGGGACAATGCTTCCACAATAGCCTCCCCACCCAGCACCATCAGCTTATCATGCAGCGTCTCAAAGGTATCCGTTCTTTCAATATCAATTTCTTTCTGATAGAGCATATCGCCGGTATCAATCCCTGTATTCATCTGCTGGATAGTAATACCGGTCTTTTCTTCTCCATTCAAAATTACATTTTGAATAGGAGAAGCGCCTCTGTAGCCGGGAAGCAGAGAGGCATGGATGTTCAGACAGCCGTAATGCGGCATATCCAGAATTTCCTGAGACAAAATTTGCCCGAAAGCAGCTACTACAAAAACATCTGCCGGATATGTCTTAAGCTCTGCAATTGCTTCCGGTGTCTTGATTTTCACAGGCTGAAAGACCGGAATATCGTGGCGCAGTGCACACTCCTTCACCGGCGGGAAAGTCAGCTGACCACTTCTCCCCTTAGCCTTATCAGGCTGTGTAACCACAGCGGTGATCTCATGTCCGGCTGCGATCAAAGCTTCCAAAGCCCCTACTGCAAAATCAGGGGTTCCCATAAATACTATCTTCATTTATTCTTCCTCATCTTCCTCATCATCATAGGTTACATCCATCAGATCACCCTCTACCTTTTCCACATAGAGATGACCATCCAGATGGTCCAGTTCATGACAGATAGCTCTTGCCAGAAGTTCTGTACCCTCCAGTTCGATGGGCTGCATATTCACATCCAGTGCCACAGCTTTCACATAATTGGGTCTTGTCACCACTCCGGACTTGCCCGGTACACTTAAGCATCCTTCCTGACCTGTCTGCTCCCCACTTGTCTCCACAATTCTGGGATTGATCAGGATATGAGGGTCTTCTCCTGTGGTATCGATTACCACTATCCTCTTTAAAATACCCACCTGAGGTGCTGCAAGCCCCACTCCGTTGGCCTCATACATGGTTTCCAACATATCTTCAATTAATTCTCTGGTTCTTGGTGTCATCTGTGTTACCTCTTTACACACCTTTCCCAGAACCTCGTCTCCCATTTCTCTGATATTACGAATTGCCATTTTCCTGTCTTCCTTTCCTCTGTTGTTTCTACATCACATTCATGGGGTCAAAGTCAAACTGTACGTTCTCTCTGCCCTGATACTGCGACAGCTTTTCCTCCAGTACATCCTTTATCTGTACCAGTTTACCATATTTTCCATATTTTATATAGAATACAAATCTAAAAATATCATTAATTCTTCCGATTGATGCCGGTGCCGGCCCCAGGATCATCATTCTCTGTGCCGGGGACTCCCCATTTTCTATGAATCCGGAAGCAATCCGGGCAAGATGCACTGCCAATTCCATTCCGCTTTTTTCGTCCTGGGCAAATATCTGCACCGCTAGCATATGGGAGACCGGAGGATATCCCAACATCTCGCGGTACAGGATTTCTTCCTGATAAAAGCTCTCATAATCCTGATTCGCAGCATGTACCACCGCATAATGCTCCGGCTGGTAGGTCTGGATGACCACCTCGCCCTCTCCGGCACCTCTCCCGGCACGGCCTGCGGCCTGAGTGAGCAGCTGGAAAGTACGTTCCCCCGCTCTGTAATCACCGATGGACAGTGACAGATCAGCTGCCATGATGCCTACCAGAGTTACATTCGGGAAATCATGACCTTTCACAATCATCTGGGTACCTATCAGGATATCTGCCTCACCATTTGAAAAAGCAGATAAAATTTTCTCATAGCTGTCTTTGGTTCTGGTGGTATCTGCATCCATTCTTAGGACTCTTGCCTGAGGATAAAGCTCTTTCAGCTTATCCTCAATCTGCTGTGTTCCGGCTTTGAATCCCATGATATATCTGGAACCACAATTGGGACAGTTGTTCACCTTCGGCTGCGCATACCCGCAATAATGACATACCAGCCTGCCATCTTTGTGTTCAGAAAGAGACACATCACAGTGGGGACACTTCATCACGTGACCGCATGCACGACAGGAAATAAATCCTGCGTAACCGCGCCTATTCAGGAAAAGCATGCTCTGCTCTCCCCTCTGCAGCCGATCAGCCAGAAGTTCCTGCAGCTTTCGGCTGAAAATGGAGCGATTGCCTTCACGCAGTTCTTCCCTGAGATCCACCGTATGCACCCTTGGAAGCGTTCCTCCGGTCAGCCTTTCCTTTAAAGTAAAAAGCTTATATTCTCCCTTACAGGCTCTGTAATAGGCCTCCAGAGAAGGTGTGGCGGAACCCAGCACCAGGCTGGCACCGTGCATTCTTGCCACCTCTTTCGCAGTCTCTCTGGCATGATATTTCGGTGTACTTTCGCTTTTATAGCTATTTTCATGCTCCTCATCAATGATGATGATTCCAATATTGGGAAAAGGAGTAAATAGAGCCGACCTTGGCCCGATGATGACATCGATTTCACCTTTTTTCGCCCGCTCACACTGGTCATACTTTTCTCCGGCAGACAAGGTGGAGTTCATGACGCTGACCCGGTCCCCGAAGCGCCTATAGAAACGAAGCAATGTCTGATAAGTCAAAGCAATTTCAGGTATCAATAC
Organism: Lachnospiraceae bacterium; assembly: GCA_017620975.1. The sequence continues at coordinate 12,170 of JAGAUD010000011.1, forward strand.
GATTGCCTGCCTGCCTCTTGCCGACATCTGTTCCACCAGTTCCATATAGACTTCTGTCTTACCGCTTCCTGTGATACCATGAACGAGATAAGTACCCGGCTTCTGCCCGTCAAAGTCCGACAGCACTTCGTCTACGATATATTGCTGCCTGTCGCTCAACTGCTTCTTTTCACCGGACTGCTCTTTACATTTGACCGGATTGCGATAAGAACTATCTGTCACCACACGGATCAATCCGTTCTGCACCAGTCCGTTTATGGATGCACCGGATACGCCCAATTTCCCGGTTACCCACTCATAAGGAATCCGCTCATTTTCCAAAAGCTGTGTCAACAGCCTTTCTTTTGCAGCCTGCTTCTTTCTCCCGGCTTCTCCCAAGGCTGCGATCAGCGTCTCTCTGTCCGCAATTCTTTCAATAGTGCGGTGTTCCAATTGTCTTACCGTCTTTTTGGCGGGAAGTACCGTCTTTAACGCCTGTATCATCGTAGAACCGTAATTCTTCCTTATCCAGGCTGCCAGTCGGATCATACTGGCTTCCACACCGGCACTGCTTTCCACCACGCTATGAATTTCCTTCATTTTAAGCGGGTCGAACTTACACTGCATCGTAAGCTCAATAACATATCCCTGAATCAACCTGTTGCCCTTTCCAAAAGGAATCTTCACACACATCCCTTCTTCCAGCACCGTCTCCAGACTGGCAGGCACCAGATACTGAAAGGGTCTATCCAGCTTTTCATGGGAGATATCTACTATGATATCCGCATACAAATTATCATCCTACCTTCCCTCAAGTACTTCCTGTATCAAAATTCGTTCATCCATAGGGTATTTCACACCCTTGATCTCCTGATAATCCTCATGCCCTTTGCCAGCCAATACGACAATATCTCCCGGCTGACCATGTTCAATGGCATAGCGGATGGCTTCCTTACGGTCACAGATTTCCACATATTTTCCATCTGTCTTAGCGATCCCCACTTTAATATCATCTATGATATCCTGTGGCTCTTCAAATCTTGGATTATCTGATGTAATGATGGTCAGGTCGGCCAGCTTTCCGCTGACCTCGCCCATCTCATAGCGACGAAGCCTTGAGCGGTTGCCGCCGCAGCCAAAGAGACATACAAGACGGTTGGGCTCATATTCCCTTAATGTACTCAACAGACTCTCCAGCGCCATGGCGTTGTGGGCATAATCGATGAGCAGTGTAAACCGGTCAGACACCTTTACCATCTCAATCCTGCCTTTCACATGAGCCGCCAGCAACGCCTTCTTAATCGCCTCTGTTGGCACATCAAAATGTCTGCAGATAGCAATGGCTGTCAGCGCATTATAGACACTAAATCTGCCTGGAGTGGGTACTTCCACTTCAAAATCCATCAGCCCCTTCACCCGGAATGACACTCCCAGTTCTCCCGGCTTATGCACCAGCTTCAGCTGCTCTGCCCTCAACACTGCATCACTGCCCATACCGAAGGTCTCTATGCTGCAAGTATGACCATCAATGACCTTTTTATAATGTACATCGTCACAGTTGACGATACCTACCTTACACTGTTTGAAAAGCAGACCCTTGCAAGCCATATACTCTTCAAAGGAAGCATGCTCGTTGGGCCCGATGTGATCCGGCTCCAGATTGGTAAAAATACCGTAATCAAAGATGAATCCCTGAGAACGGTGCATCATCAGCGCCTGGGAAGATACCTCCATGACCACTGCATCCAGTCCGGCTTCCACCATCCGTGCAAAATATTCCTGCAGCAGATAAGACTCCGGTGTGGTGTTGACTGCGTGAATGTGCTCCTCACCGATAATGACCTCTATGGTTCCTACCAGACCTACTTTATGACCGGCATTTTCCAAAATGGACTTTACCAGATAAGCTGTAGTAGTCTTGCCCTTAGTGCCGGTGACACCGATGACTTTCATTTTCTCTGCCGGATGGCCAAACCAGGCCGCTGAGATAAAGGCCATGGCATAGCGTGTGTCGGGTACTTTGATCACTGTTACATCCTTTTCTGAGACTCCTTCTATGTCTTTTGACACGACCAGGACTGCTGCACCTTTCTCAGCCACATCGGCCGCTGCCTGATGAGCATCAAAGTTGGCACCGCTGATACATAGAAAGAGACAGCCCTCTGTCACTTTTCGGGAATCGTATACCACTTCTGTGATTTCTTTCTCAAGAGTACCTTGTATCAGTTCATAATCTAATTTTTCTAATAACTGTATAAGCTTCATATCATTCCCTGCTTTCTTGATCCTTACATGTTCCAGTATATTTTACTCTATTTAGAGGAATTCTACCACCCCTAAATATTAAAAACATGAAATCTGGAAAGGGATACATATTCATCAGTGCCTTCACAATATAAATTATTTATCACTTGGCAGCCACTCTTCCAGCATATTCAGATTCTCATCAGAATGCTCGATTTCTCTGGCATACCGATATGCAATTTGAATACAGTCCTCCCAGGAGAACTGTCCATTGTCATTCCACCTTGCCATAAGCAGTTCCTGAATCCACCTGACTGAAAACTCTGCCAACGCAAATTTACTGTAAATCCAATCATCATAAACTGCTCCGCAAAAATACGTATATAAGAAAAAAAGCAGCAGATTTTCTGAAAACAACGCCCAATCTTCTTTCCATTCTCCTGCACAATAAGCTTCAAATTCCTGACAGATTGCCTGATAAGTATTCTCTCCCTTTTCATACAATATCATCCAGGCATTCTCCAGTAGTTCGGACCATTCCGGCCGCAGTCTTTCTAATCGTCCAAAGACCGTATACTCGCGGCACATCTTCGTGTAACGCGATTCTGCCCCACTGAGCCCTTCAGCTGCACCGGGCACTTCAACCGTATCGGGCATCTCAAGTTTATCCGTCATACTGATTCCCTGAGCCTTTTCTGACTCTGTCAGCCGTCTGAACTCCTCAATCAACCCATCTACATCATAATAACGCTCCTCATCGATGCATTCCTGCATCTGCACTGCCATCCGCTTTGCCAGGCCAATCCGCTGCTCCATAGGCTGTTTACGGTCCTGCAGGAGTGCAAACATCACTGCCCTTGCATCTTCCAGCTGTGTAAACATCAGCAGGTCAAAATCCTCGAATTCCTCTTCCAGTTCTTCCGCCTCGTCCGTCTCTTCCTCTATCAGCCGAAGCGGCTCCCTGCAGGTCAGAATCATTTCCGCAGCCACCGGGCAGGACAACGACAAAGAAAGCTCCCTCAGCCCCTCATACTCCTCCACATGTCTGGGATACATCCGACATGTCCTGCACAGCGAATCTTTCCCAAGTTCCTTGTAAAGGTCACAGAGGTTTTCTTTATCCAAAAAGCTGCATCTGTCCTTTTGCTGACGGAAAATTCCTTCCTCCCAGTCTATGGAATCATAGAGCCGATTCCCGAAAGGCCCTCTCACCCGGCTGTATTTTTCAAGCGATTCCTCATCAATTACAATCTGCCAACCGGCACAACACGTATCAGGACAACTGTCTGCTGTGCACTGAAAATCGTCATAGTAATGAGGTTTTACATATCTCATATTTTTCTTAAGTCCACCCTTCTGTTCCTTCGGTACAGTACTGCAGTCACAGCCAGCACCAGAATCGTTACCACTCCCAGAAATAGATCCGTCAGACGCTTGGGCAAAACAAAGAGAAGTATCATAGGAAGGATGGCAGAAATCATTCCTGCCACCATGGATACGAATACTGCTCCGCTCTGTTTTACCACCACTGCCTCCGACTCCCAGTCAAAGAGAGGCATTTTCAGATTAATAGTAATACCAAGTACTGAAAAAAGCAACAGATACACAAAAGGTATTATTAAAATCCACACATACCCCAAAAAAGAAGTCTCTAATGTCATCATCAGAATCAGATCTGTAAGCACCAGACAAGGCAGCGCTACTGTCAAATTTACTAATATCTTACTGTCCAGAATCTGAGCCGTAGTAAGAGGCAGACTTTTCACCAGCCACCACTGCTTTCCTTCCATCGATATAGAACTTACCGTCGTGGAGCCTATGCTGCAGACCATAGCCAGGAGCAGCGGAAGAAGCCTTGTAACAATTCCCGGAATACCAAACATTACCTCCACTTTCTCAACACCTGCCGCTAAAATACTAACTGCCAACACTACCATCAGGATATAGCCGATGAGCGTATTCATCACATAAATGCCTGAAGCAAGATACCTTTTCATTTCTTTCAGATATAATGCTCTCAACGGACTGCTTCCTTTCAGTTCATGAAGCATATAATTTCCCTGTGCCTTATGCGCACGAAGCGCTTGACTGATTCTTCTAAAATATCGCTGCACCAGGAAAACCAACAACGCCGCCGGCATCACTGATAGTACGAAAAATCTCGCAAAATCTGCCGTGCTGCCGTCCACCACTGCGCTGCTGAACCATTTCGCCGGAAAATAGATACCGCCGATTCCCTGTTCCAGCATTTCTGCCATCTCCCCCAGCATTTCAGCATTCTGAAGCATACTTCCTTCCGCTTCCAGAGCTGCACCTTCAGTCGTCACAAATACAAGGAAACCTATAGTCAACGTAAGTGTAAGTACGACATTAATCATATTCCTGTACTTTATCCGCGAACTGACTGCTGTAGCCAGTGCCCCGATGGCACAGGCTGCCGTCATTGGCAAAAGAGGCATCAGAAAAGTCCCCAATACCATACTGAAATAAAACCAAACTCCAGGCTTTAAAAACCATGCATATACGCCTGCTGCCGGAAGCATGATTACCAAACACATTCCAATGTTCTGCACATACATATTAAGAAACCTGGATAACACGATAGCTGCAGGCCTCACCGGGAGCGCAACCAGCATTTCATAAGAAACTATATCAAAAAGGATGCTTCCTGCTTTAAACGCTGTGAAGAAAAAGATAATCAGACTGATCACCGCCAGAAGATATGACGGAAGTACCCGCTCCATTCCAAGCAAGATCAGCCCATAACTCAGACCTCCTGCATATCCACCAAGAATCACGCCTAAAAATACATAAGTCACCAAAAGTAACAGCAACCTTTTCTTCTGCTTCTTATCTCCACTGAACCGAATCTGATTCACGCCCCAGAGATTTCGAAGGTTTACTGTTGTCAACAACCGAACCTCTCTCCACATATCATTTCTCCTCCAGTTCCATGAACAGCGACTCCAAGGACTGATTTCCAATTATCGCCTGAGTCCGTCCAGCCAGTACAAGCTTTCCATCCTTAATAATGGCTACCTTGTTGCAAAGCTTCTCTGCCACCTCCAGAACATGGGTGGAAAAGAAGATAGCCGTCCCTTCTTCGCACATCTGACGCATAACCTCTTTTAACAATACAGAAGCCTTAGGATCCAGCCCCACAAAGGGTTCGTCCAAAATCATCAGTGAAGGCTTGTGGAGCAATGCTGAAATAATAGCAAGCTTCTGCTTCATACCATGAGAATAAGAAGAAATCAAATCCCCCAATGCAGGCATCAGTTCAAATAGCTCCCCATATTTTCGGATTCTCTCTTCTCTTTCTGATACCGGCACCTGAAAGATATCGCCGATAAAATTCAGATACTGAATCCCTGTCAGATATTCATACAGGTCCGGATTATCCGGAATATAAGCAATCTTACGCTTGCAGGTAAGAGGATCCTTCCTGACAGACACACCATCTACCAGAATCTCCCCCTCTTCAAAGTCAATAATGCCGGTTATTGCTTTGATCGTGGTTGTCTTTCCGGCTCCGTTATGACCGATAAAACCGTAGATGTCTCCTGGTGCGATTTCCAGATTCAGATGATCTACTGCTTTCTTGCCTCCCGGATAGGTCTTGCAAAGGTTCTTTATTTGTAACATACTCTCTCCTCCTTATATATCTTAATGATATCATTTTGATATCATTTATTATATAGAATTCTTAAAGCATTGTCAACACCTCCTCATTTTATTATCTATTATTCAGGTTTCATTTGAAAAAGCCCGAAACGCCAGATTGCAGCAGTTCAACTGCCGCTACGACGCTTCGGGCTTCCCCTGAACTTCATTTCTCTATGGTTTTAATTTTTCACAGTTCTTAATTTTTCACAGTTCTTATTTCTTCACGGCTCTCATTTTGTGCTCCGCAATACTTCCCGCATCCTGACCCTTTTAGCCACCAGCTTAGCTAATATCTGCTTGGCCTGCAGTTCATTCCTGCCGCTCACAGCAAGCCGTAAGCCTTTCATTGGCTGCTCAAATTCTTTCATCCCCAATTTCTTAACTTTCTGGTCCATCCTGCGAAACGTCATCATGGCACTATCCCACTGACCACGATTGACAGCCTGTCCCAATTTCATAAAATCATAGCTTTCCAAGAATGTCAAAAGCTCTTTGCGCCGCTCCTCTGCATCTCCCGTTTCATTCCCTGCTTCACCGTTCATTTGCAATCCTTACTTTTCCAATTCGGAAGTACAATGAGGACATCTTACTGCATCTATGGCAATTGTACTCTTACAATATGGACAAGTCTTAGTAGTGGGTGCTGCAGGTGCTTCCTCTTCCTTGTGTTTAAATCTCTCACTGATTGCATTCATTCCTTTCACCAGACAGAAAATGACAAAAGCGGTGATCAGGAAATTAATGACTGCAGTGATAAAGTTACCGTATGCCAATATCGGTGCTTCCTCGCCACTTCCCAGAACCAATACCAGATTAGAGAAATCAGTACCACCGAAAATTCCCAGAAGCGGTGTCAGAATATCCTTGTTCAGACTGGTTACGATAGAGGTGAACGCACCACCAACGATAACACCGACTGCCATATCCATGGCATTGCCGCGCATGATAAATTTCTTGAATTCACTAATAAAACCTTTTCCTTTACTCATATGTGCCTCCTGCATCATTTGTTTAGTTTAGTATATCAAATCTACATCGTAAGAGCAAGTTTTTTCGACTGCTTTCATTGCTTTTTTTGATTATATGCTGATTTAAGCTTCTCAAGCCTTCTGCCCCATCATTTCTTCCACGAACCGGGACATCTTTCGTTTTCCCCGTTCTTTCCCTGATGTTGTCAATATTTGCAGTTCATCCCGCGCTCTTGTCATAGCCACATAGAAAAGCCGTCGCTCTTCTTCTATGTCCTGGTATTCTCCTTCTTTCAGATGCGGTGTCACTTTTTCATCGGCTGAGAGTATCCACACATTCTTCCATTCCAATCCCTTTGCTCCATGAAAGGTAGAAAGGTACAACCCGTTTTCATCCGGTACAAAACCTTTGCTCCCAGTCTCCTCCACATAAGCCAGCCACTGTGCCATATTCTGAAATCCTTTTGTCTCTGCCGCCAGTGCAGCATAGTCCCTCTCCATTTCCTCCGAGGAAATCTTTCGATATTCTGCATACTCCTTAAGGCTTTCCACATATCCCATATCTTTATCCAGATATTCCAAAAATGAGGAAGGGGACAAGCCTTTCAGATTACGTAAGTCCAGGAAGAACCGGTTCACCGTATCATTAATCCGGTCGTATTCCCCGGGCGACACTGCATCCCTGATGCAGGCCTGGTATAACTGATTCCGATCAAGCCTGCAGTCTCTCACCAGCTGCTGCTTCAAATACCGCTTGGGGCGATTGATGATACGCTGCAGATCACCATGCATTTCTATCCGATTAGCCAGCCGATAATACGCCATCACATCCTGATAGACCATTCCCTTATGAATATCCAGAGGAAGTTCTCTCGTATAAAAAGGAATCCCTTCCAGTAAAAGTCTGTTGACAAGCAAAGCAGCTTCTCTTTTCACCCGATAAAGTACAGCCATATCCTTAAGCGGCAGCCCTTTTTTCATGGCCTCATCCACACCTCTAAGGACCGCTTCCACCTGCTTTAAATCGCTTCCACATCTGATAATCTGTATCTTGCCGCTGCCTTCTCTAGCCGTCTGAAATTCCTTGGCAAATCTCTGTCCATTATGCCCAATTACTGCCGCAGACCGCCTCACGATCTGCGGCAGGCTTCTGTAATTGACAGTCATAAATATTTTTCTGCAGTCAGGATACTGCTGCTGGAACTTTAAGAAAATACTGCTGTCAGCCCCTCTAAAACCATAAATCGCCTGGTCATCGTCCCCCACTACGCAAAGATTCCTGTGTTTTTCACACAAAAGAAAGAAAATCTGAGCCTGCAGAGCGGACGTATCCTGATACTCATCTATTAGAACATAGTCAAAAATCCCCTGCCAATATGCAAGTACCTGCGAGTTGCCTTTCAGGCATCTGTAGCAGAGAAGAATCATGTCATCAAAATCCACTTTCCGGTTCTGCTTCTTATAGACAGTGTATTCTTCCAATATCCGCTGATACACTTTTCGTTTTTCCGCATCATCACAGATATTGCTTGAAATATTGCTGCTTTCCGCTCTTGATGCCACACGGCCGATAACAGAAGTGATCTCCTGATAAAACTCATCAAAATCTTCCGCTATTCCTGTTCCCCTGGTCATCAGTGACTCCTGCACACTCCGAAAGAACTGCCTTCTCTCGCTTTCTTTCAGTATGGCATCTGCTTTTAATCCGTAAGTAGATGCCAGCACTGAATAACATATGGAATGAATGGTAGAAAAGCGCACCCCACCTGCTCCATATTTTTCACGAAATCTCTCCTCCATCTCTGTAGCAGCTGCCTTGGAAAAAGTTACCACCAGAATCCTGGCCGGCCTGCCCGTCAGCTGCAGGATCCGTGCCGTCCGCTCCAGAATCACTGTAGTCTTGCCGGATCCCGCACAGCTGATGACCATGACAGGACCTTGTATTGTTGTGATTGCCTGTATTTGTGCTTCGTTATAAGTACTCATTTTTCCTGAATTCAGTAATGTCATTAAGCATTATTGCGGCTTCTGGCAGTGATGATCCATGGTGCAGGCTCCTGCTTGAAAGTATTTTTACTTCCCAGCTTAGATATGGATATCTGTATAATATCAATATCTGTCAGACCTAAATCCTGCAAAGTGTTGCTGATGTTGGCAGCCACCTTAAAATCCAGAGTATAAATGACAACGTTAATATTCGGATTGATGCCGGTAAGATAGGAAAGCTCCTGCTCTGTGCTGGCAGATGCCACTAAAAATACCAAAGACGGTACAGGGCAGTCCTTCATGCTTTCAGCATCAATGTGGTCGATAATCTTAATATTGTGCAGATCAAAATGTGCCATATTATCTTCCAGGGTAGCGCGGTCCTGACGGCTGTATTCAACAGCAAGCACAGAACCTTCCGGAGCCATCAGCGCTGCCTCAATGGCAATGCTTTCGCCTCCGATTACACAGATATCATCCTGAGGAGCCACCATCATTTTATTTAATATGATCGCACGGATTTCGCTGCCCACATACTGGATGGAGCCACGCTGGAACATTTCATTGCTCAGTCCGATTTTCGCTGTGTTTCTGGCATTAGGATTGATGATCAACATGCCTGCCGAAGCGTTGATTCCCCGGTCAATCATATCTTTCACTTTCTGGTTAAGGATTTCACCGGAAGGGTCAGAGCCCTCATTGTACCAGACATCACATTCCCCTAATCCGGCATTCCAAAGGCGATAAAAAATATCATCAATACCGGCATTGGTAAACACCAAGGTAGTTTTGTGTGACTCAACAGTGGGAATAATATTTTTATTCTTCTTGGTGATGTCAATAATCTTTACATGTTCCAAATCCAATGTGGTGTTTTTAGCATAATATTGAAGCCAGGATAAGATTACCTCATTTGTAAAAATCTGCTGTTCCATAGACGTTCCTCCTCGATTATTTGATTCTTGCAACTATGCGTCTATAACACTTCCAATTCATTATATCACACGTTTGGCCTACCTAACAAATAATTTTTCTCTCTTGATATCCGTAGGAAATGTAATGAATTCATTCAGTTCAGAAAACCGAAATTTTCCATTACTTTATCCAATCACGAAAAATCAATGGTTACATACAATCTCTCATTTTGATATTGTGCGGATATGCTACCGCCCATACACTCGGTTAGATTTTTTGCAATAGATAATCCCAAACCTGTCGAATTACAGCTGACTTCCACCGTGTAAAATCGGTCAAACAATCTACCGACAGTAACAGCGTTCAGATTGTGTGCTGTATTGCCGAAAGTAACGCAGCCATTCTTATCCATCACTACGGACAAATCTCCGTCCGAGTATTTTAGCGCATTGCTGATAATGTTAGAGAAAATACGGCTGACCGCACCTGCATCCAGTTCACGGTAAACAGTTTCTTCTGGTAATTCGATTTCCGGTTGAATGCCTTTTTCCTGCATGACCGCATAGAAAGACAGCAGACTTTCCTCCAATGCCCGGACAACATCTATGCGTTCCACTTTCAGCTCCTGAGAGGATGTGACCACACTATATCGGAACAGTTCTTCGGTCAGATTCTTCATGGCTTCCGTTCTGTTCTGAATTTGGGAAAGATAACGCTGAACAGTTTCACTCTTTTCTTCACGCTCCAACAGATCAAGATAGCCATTGATTGCCGTAAGTGGTGTTCTCAGGTCGTGAGAGATGTTCGTAACAGCTTTTTTTAGCTCCAGATCGCCCTGCTGATAACGGTGGCGTTCCTTGCGGAGTAAGCGGAGCTGCAACATTGATGTCCGCAGCCAGCTTTCGCATATAGGGGTCACGAGAGGAAATATCAATAAGAGCGTTGGTATCTGTCGATAATCTGTCCTGTAAAGCCTCTGTGATCTCTAATGCTGTTTTGTGCATGAGATGTATTTTGATAAACAGTCCGATGATCACAGTCACCAGCATGGTGATGATCGAAAGCAGCAAAAAATCCATAAGCACCCCTAAAATTTACTGAATATTTTTTCGGTTAAATAAAATCATTCCAGCACCTGTGGTCAAAATCCATGCAAGATCGCAAAAAAGCCAGCGAATCGGATTCAGAATATCCATAGTGGAAAGCTGTGCGGCCTGCCCGGTGGGATTCAGATCGTGGAGAACGGCGTAGACCGTTTTGGCGAAGCCATCCATATAGGCAGGATTCAACGCACCATTTTTATACTCCGGCTGCACCATGATTTGATTGGTATGCAGGCTGGAAAAAAGCAGGAAAAAGGCAAAGCCCATACACAGAACCGTGGCAGTGGTTTTGTTGCCGCAGAGCATGGTAATGGTGCAATAGATACCTCCATAAGCCAGACACATTCCAATGCCCATGATCAGATATTGAAAAAACGTCGCTGGGGTAAGATCGATCTCGAACAGGAACGAGCCGATTGTTGTGGTAAACAGGGTGGTCGTCAGATAAATCATGACACAAGCCAGCCAGCAAACAACCAGATTGGATGCAAACACGCTGAACCGGGAACGACCTGCAATAATCTTGTTTCGGATAAATCCATCGCTAAAATCCTCTCCCACAAATAAGCTCACCAGAGCTGCCACAGTCACACCGTAAAAGCTCATGGGAAGAAAGATTACCCGGCTTAATGGAACGGTATAGTCCATGGCGGTGTACTGCATAACAAGAAAGCCAACGGACATTGCCAGCATTCCTCCAAGACACAGCCAGAACCATTTGCTGTGAAAGCTCCGAAAAAAATCAGCGGATAATAGTTTTCTCATTGCTTCCACCTCACCTTATATCTTTCCTGCGAAACAGCGAATACCCGATGCCCGTCATCAGTACCGCCAGCACCAGCGAATACACCGGGAACCGCCCCATATGCTCCGGGAAATTGTCTCCTGCGTTGAACTGCATCATCTGTCCGGCGGGCTGGAAATCCTGAATAAACTGATAGATCTCCCGTTCCGTGCCACGCAGATATTTCGGATTAGGGATCGGATCACCCTGTACGATCTCGCCGTTTACGGACATCTGAAAGTTGTTTTCGTAATATTCCGGGGCTGTCAGCATACTGTACACCGTCATGGAGCCGAGAAGCATAGCCAGTGCTATGATCATGGAGATCACCGCACTGGTGGATTTGCTGCTCACCAGCATGGCAATCATGACGAAAACAGACGACATGGAGACTACGGTCAGAAGACTCACCAGTGTGGAAATTACCAGCACTCGCACCGGTGTTTTAAAAGGTTCAAGCAGCAGAGTTCCGAATACGGCGACCATGAAAATGTATCCGATGTGCATCATCAGAGAAGAAATCGTGCAGGTCAGCCAGTTTGCGGCATAGATTTCCCCTCTTGTGTGACCGACCGTCAGCTTGTTGCGCATGGTACCGTCATGGTACTCAGTGCCAAGCCACAGACTGATGAAAACGGCCAATACGACGGAGATATACAGTCCGCCGAGGAACCAAAATCCGTCGGCAGTGGTATAGGCGTAATTCGGGTCTTCGAGAATGTCAAAATATCGCATGATAACCGCCATGATTCCCAATCCGCACATGACGCTCATGCCAAGCCAGAACACACGACTTTTCCGCAGTCTTGTGAAATTCGCTGAAAGCAGCTTAAGCATGATAACCACCTCCCACAAGGCTGATATAGTAGCTCTCCAAGCTCTCATCTTTTTCCTGCATGGACAGCACCTCGCAGTTTTCCTTTGCCAGAGCAATGGTCAACTGGGTCACATTGGTCTTTGCGAACACATCGGCTGTGGTTGCTGAGATGATCTTATATTCCAGATTCATGGAATCCAGAACACGAGCCAGCGCAGAAGTATCACTCACTTCCATACGTACACACTTGCGGCAGGCTGCATCCAGTTCTTCTGCGCTCAGTTCTTTCACCATGCGCCCATTGTCAATGATGCCGTAATGGGTAGCCAGACGGGAAAGTTCATCCAGAATGTGACTGGAAATCAAAACGGTGATTTGTCTTTCACGATTCAGCTTCAAAATCAGCTCACGCATTTCCACGATGCCCTGGGGGTCAAGACCATTCACAGGCTCGTCGAGAACAAGAAAATCAGGATCACCAGCCAAAGCGATAGCGATGCCCAAACGCTGCTTCATACCAAGGGAAAAGTTCTTTGCTTTTTTCTTTCCGGTGTTTTCAAGACCTACCAGTTTCAGCAGTTCGGAAATGCCATCATAGGACGGCAAGCCGAGAACGAGATACTGCTGCTTCAGATTTTCCTCCGCAGTCATATCCATGTAGATCGACGGTGTTTCCACCACAGCACCCATACGGCGACGGGATTTGATAATATCCTTACTGCCGCTCGGGATGCCATACAGAGTGAAGTCACCGGAAGTCGGCTCCTGCAATCCGCAGATCAAGCGGATAAGAGTTGTCTTACCCGCGCCATTCTTTCCC
>JAGAUD010000012.1 GCA_017620975.1 Lachnospiraceae bacterium
GCCATGCACCTCGAAAGCAGAGCTTTCTCGGTCACGGCTGTCGCCGTATAAGTCTAAGCTTGAATATGTCCTTATGTGTGCAAGCACCCAACGGACAATTCAATCTTATCCATGCATGGCTCGTAGCTGACGTGCAAAGTGTGTAAAAAGTGTGTAGTAGAACAGTTTTGTAAGAATATAAAGGCTGAAAAAGCCCGTAAATACAGGAGGTTTTAACAATATGGAACAGTACAAACAGGAATTTATTGAATTCATGGTAGACTGCCAGGTATTAAAATTTGGTGATTTCACTTTAAAGAGCGGTCGTAAATCGCCTTTCTTCATGAATGCGGGCGGATATGTTACCGGAAGCCAGCTGATGGGTCTCGGAGAATATTATGCAAAGGCGATTCATGATACTTATGGAGATGATTTTGATGTGTTATTCGGACCGGCTTATAAAGGGATTCCCATCAGCGTAGCAACCGCAATTGCATATAGCAAACTGTACGGAAAAGAAGTACGCTATTGCTCAGACCGTAAAGAGGAAAAGGACCATGGTGCTGATAAGGGCGGATTCCTGGGAAGTAAATTAAAAGATGGTGACAGGGTCATCATGATAGAGGATGTTACCACTTCAGGCAAATCTATGGAAGAAACTGTACCTAAGGTAAAAGGTGCAGCTAATGTGGAAATTGTAGGTTTGATAGTATCCTTAAACCGAATGGAAAAGGGACTGGGCGGCAAGGTCAGTGCACTGGATGAAATCAAAGAAAAATATGGTTTTGATGCTAATGCTATCGTAACCATGGCAGATGTCATTGAGCATCTGTACAACAGACCTTATAAGGGACAGGTATATATCGATGATACCCTGAAGGCAGCAATTGATGCATACTATGAGGTGTATGGAGCATAAATCAAGCAGGAAAGAGGACAGAAAATGGAAGAAAAAGTATACAAGACCATGAATGGTGCCGGAGCTTTGAATATTGTATTAGGTGTTGTTTCCCTGACGGTTGGTGTTGTCAGTGGAGTTCTTCTGATAATCAATGGTGCTAAGCTGCTTGCACGTAAGTCCAATATTCTTTTCTAGGATAAATAAAGTTGTATGAAAGGGCATCCTCCTGTGTTGATAGCGGTGGATGCCCAAATCTATTGAAAGGAAGCCGGTTGATGGGCAAGAGAAGAAATTTTATATTTACAAATAAAAAGCATTCAGAGAAAGCGATTATGGGCACTATACTCGGAATGATCAGCCTGATTTCGCTGGGAATCGTGATTTTCCTGTCTTATCAGAAAAACGGCGAGACCCCGGTCGGTTATGGATTGACAGGACTTTTGGCTACCATTTTTTCCATGATTGGTCTGATTCTGGGTATCCTGACACTTCAGGAAAAAGAAAATTTTCGGCTTTTTCCCTGGCTTGGTACAATACTCAATGTGTTGGCACTGGCGGTGATAGGATTCCTTTTATATGTAGGAGTCTGATACGTTTTCAATGATGTAATTTGGAAACAATGATTGATTAGAATGGAATTGAGTAACAGGAGCAGCATGGAAACAGAGATTTTACAGGAACGCCTTGAACTGGCTGTGGAACGGATTGGTAAAATAGAAGAAGAGCAGAGCCTTCCGGAAGCCTTTGAGGTATATTTTCACAGAGTAGCAAGGTTTTTGATGGGGGAAGAGGAAGTTCAGGAACATTATGCACAGTCTTATTTGAATCCGGTTTATGCGAAGCAGCAGTTGGGGGAAGAATTGGGTGGATTTCTTTCAGCATTATATTATGAAATGTATAGCCTGACCGGGCTGCGAGGGCAGGAGGAACTTCAGGAATCTGTCATCAGAATGGAACTTTTTCTGGAAATATACGGTATATTTATGCTGGAATGGCAGGAAAATCAAAGATTGCCGGAGTTTGAATCCTTGAGACAGAGCTTTTACTGGTTTGCATTTGATTATGCAGATGTGGCAGCAGAAAAGTATGTAAAGGAATTAGTAGCACCTGCTAAAGAGGAATATAGAGTAAGCTGTCTAGATGTAAAAAGCGTTTTGTATGGATTCCTTCCGGAGCTGCCTGGAGCACCGGCGGAAAAGGAAGTACTGAATGTTCAGGAAGTATTAAAAGAGCAAGAGCTCTGGTCGCGGGACGCGGATCACATACAAGATGTGGCGCTTGTGCTGGACAAAGCATATGTGAGCCGTAAACTGGAAGTGTTCCGGACGGCATTGGAACAGCAGAAAGAATTGAAGCAACAGAAAAGTACCGGGATAGTAGCGCAGAGTAAGAAAGGTATTCCAACCCGGATAAGTATCCAGAGCAAAAATCCGGATGCCATTAGTATGAACAGAGATCAGAAGAAACTGTGGTCAGAGTATTGCAGACAGGCTGAAAATATATGGAAAGAGCACTGTTTCCTGACGGAAGAAATATAAGTCTTAAAGAAACGTAAAAAAATATGTTGCACATCTCGCGCAAGTTTAGTAAACTAAAGGTGTATGATTAAAATCTGAATGAGATATACAGAAGGGAGTACTAACATGGCTAAAGTTGGTATTGTAATGGGCAGCGATTCTGATATGCCCGTTATGGCGAAAGCCGCAGATATTTTAGAGGAACTGGGAATCTCTTATGAAATGACGATTATCAGTGCCCACAGAGAACCGGATGTATTTTTTGAATATGCAAAGGGTGCGGAAGAGAAGGGCTTTAAAGTAATTATCGCAGGTGCAGGAATGGCAGCGCATCTGCCGGGAATGTGTGCAGCAATCTTCCCTATGCCGGTTATCGGTATTCCTATGCACACGACTTCACTGGGAGGAAGAGATTCTCTGTACTCTATCGTACAGATGCCCTCCGGTATTCCGGTAGCTACCGTAGCCATCAATGGCGGAGCAAATGCCGGACTTTTGGCAGCTAAGATCCTGGCTACATCAGATGCAGAGCTGCTTGAAAAACTGAAAAAGTACAGCCGGGAACTCAAGGAGCAGGTGCAGAAGAAGGATGCAAAGCTTCAGGAAATCGGTTATAAAGCTTATGCGGAAAGCATGAAGAAATAAAATCAGAATACTTTAAGAGGAGAATGTGAAAATGGATTACAAGAACGCTGGAGTTGATATTGAAGCAGGATATAAGTCAGTAGAGTTAATGAAGAAACACGTAAAAGAGACCATGCGCCCTGAAGTAATGGGCGGTTTAGGCGGATTTTCCGGAGCTTTTTCCATGAATGCATTTAAGGATATGGAGAATCCAATCCTGTTATCTGGAACCGATGGAGTAGGAACCAAGATCAAGCTGGCTTTTCTGCTTGATAAGCATGATACCATCGGTATCGACTGTGTCGCAATGTGTGTGAACGATGTTGCATGTGCAGGCGGTGAACCGTTATTTTTCCTGGATTATATAGCATGTGGTAAGAACTACCCTGAGAAGATCGCTACTATTGTAAAAGGTGTAGCAGAAGGCTGTAAGCAGTCAGGAGCTGCTTTGATTGGCGGTGAGACTGCAGAGCATCCCGGTCTGATGCCTGAAGACGAGTACGATCTGGCTGGATTTGCAGTAGGCGTGGTTGATGAAAAAGATTTGATTACCGGAGAAAATATCAAGCCTGGTGATACACTGATCGGTATTGCATCCTCAGGTGTTCATTCAAATGGTTTTTCACTGGTTCGTAAAGTGTTCGAGATGACTGCAGAGAGCCTGAATACTTATTATGATGAACTGGGTAAGACATTAGGAGAAGCATTGTTAGCACCTACCAGAATCTACGTAAAAGCATTGAAGTCCATTAAGAATGCGGGCGTTACCGTTAAGGGCTGCAGCCACATCACCGGCGGCGGTTTTGATGAAAATATTCCCAGAATGCTTCCGGACGGCATCCGTGCAGTGGTAAAGAAGGACAGCTATGAGGTTCCTGCCATTTTTAAGTTGTTGCAGAAGACCGGTAACATTACGGAACAGATGATGTACAATACTTATAATATGGGTCTTGGTATGGTACTGGCAGTGGATCCTGCTGATGTGGATAAGACCATGGAAGCTATCAAGGCTGCAGGGGATACCGCATATGTGGTAGGTCATTGTGAAGCCGGAGAGAAGGGTGTTACCTTATGCTGAGAGTAATGGTTCTGGTATCCGGTGGAGGTACTAATTTACAGGCGATCATAGATGCTGTGGAAGCAGGAAGCATTACCAATGTAAAGCTGGTTGGAGTGCTGAGCAACAATAAGACAGTAAAGAGTCTTGAGAGAGCCAGAACTGCAGGAATTCCTGCGTTAAGCCTGTCGCCGAAAGATTTCCCGGACAGAGCTGCTTTTAATGCTGCATTCCTGGCAAAGGTAGATGAATTTGAACCGGATTTGATTGTACTGGCAGGATTTCTGGTGGCAATTCCGGAGGCTATGGTACATAAATACAGTAACCGTATCATCAATATCCATCCTTCTCTGATCCCTTCTTTCTGCGGTGTGGGATACTATGGATTAAAGGTGCATGAGAAAGCGCTGGAAC
This sequence comes from Lachnospiraceae bacterium, assembly GCA_017620975.1. The sequence continues at coordinate 4,493 of JAGAUD010000012.1, forward strand.
GCGGTGTTAAGGTGACTGGTGCTACAGTGCATTTTGTTAACGAAGGTATGGATGAAGGTCCGATTATCGCACAGAAAGCAGTAGCTGTAGAAGAGGGCGATACAGCTGAGGTACTTCAGCGCAGAGTCATGGAGCAGGCGGAATGGATTCTGCTCCCCAAGGCCATTGATGATATTGCCAACGACCGCATTCAGGTGGTGGATGGCAAAGTGGTGAAGAAGTAAGAAAGGCTGGTAAACAGATGAAAGTTTTAATCGTAGGAAGCGGCGGAAGAGAGCACGCAATTGCCACGAGTGTGGCAAAGAGTCCTAAGGTAGAGAAAATCTACTGCGCTCCCGGTAATGCGGGAATCGGACAGATTGCAGAGTGTGTGCCTATCGGAGCTATGGAATTTGACAAACTGGCTGCTTTTGCAAAGGAAAAAGAAATTGATTTTACAATTGTAGGAATGGATGATCCTCTGGTAGGCGGTCTGGTAGATGTGTTGGAGGCAGAGGGATTTAAAGTATTCGGTCCCAGAAAGAATGCAGCAATTCTGGAAGGAAGTAAGGCTTTTTCCAAAGACTTGATGAAGAAATATCATATTCCCACTGCAGCGTATGAGAACTTTGATGATGCACAGGAAGCACTTGCGTATCTGGAGACAGCTAAATTCCCTATCGTGCTGAAAGCTGATGGGTTGGCATTGGGAAAAGGTGTATTGATCTGTAATACCCTGGAAGAAGCTAAAGAAGGCGTTGCTTCCATTATGCTGGACAAAAAGTTCGGCAGTGCCGGTAACCGTATGGTAATCGAAGAATTTATGACAGGACGTGAAGTGAGCGTATTGTCCTTTGTGGATGGCATGACAATACGTATTATGACTTCAGCCCAGGATCATAAGCGGGCACAGGATGGTGATCAGGGACTGAACACCGGCGGTATGGGAACCTTTTCTCCCAGTCCTTTCTATACAGAAGAAGTAGATGCATTCTGCCGAAAGTATATTTATCAGGCTACGGTGGATGCCATGGCAGCAGAAGGAAGGCCTTTTAAAGGTGTGATATTCTTCGGCTTGATGCTGACCCCGGACGGGCCCAGAGTATTGGAGTACAATGCCAGATTCGGAGATCCTGAGGCACAGGTGGTTCTGCCAAGGATGAAAAATGATATTATAGAAGTAATGGAAGCCTGTGTAGAGGGAACTTTGGATCAGATTGATCTGGAATTTGAGGATAATGCAGCTGTTTGTGTTGTACTTGCCAGCGATGGATATCCGGTTTCTTATGAAAAGGGCTTTGTAATCAAGGGATTGGAAAAGTTTGACGAGGCGGAAGGATATTATTGTTTTCACGCCGGAACAAAGCAGACGGAAGAAGGTATTGTGACTAACGGAGGAAGAGTACTTGGTGTAACTGCCAAAGGAAAAGATCTGAAGGAAGCAAGAGCAAACGCTTATGCAGCTACTGAGTGGGTAACATTTGACAACAAATATATGCGTCATGATATTGGAAAGGCAATTGATGAAGCATAGAACGGGACATGAGCCTGAATCACGGTTATTTTTGGAGATATCAGGGATGTAAGTGGGGAACTGTAGGACGACCAGATTGGAGGAACATATGAGGAAGACAGTTAAGGTTAGCAGAGAGGCGAACATATTTTATGGTGCGGTTGCGGTGGTCCTGGCACTGATGTTGGTATTATTCTGGAATAGTTTTACCATGGTTGCCAGAGCAGACAGCAAGGGAACGGTAACAGCGACCTCGGCAAGAATCCGGCAAGAAGCAAGTACAAGCAGTACCGCAGTCGGGAGTGTACAGAACGGTGCGACAGTGACAATTATCAACGAAGTACAGGGAACTGACAGCAAGATCTGGTATCAGGTGGAAACATCGGATGGAACTAAGGGATATATCCGATCTGATCTGGTGAGTAAGACAGATGGCGGCAGTACGCCAAATGCAAATCTTACGGTAAATCCATCCGTTGAAGTGACACAGGTGCAGCCAATTGAGGCAAAGGTAACAGGCGGGTCAGTTATCCGTGTAAGGACAGATGCCTCTGCCAGTGATTCCAGTGGTATTATTACTACCGTATCCAATGGAACCGCTGTTACTGTAAGTGGTCAGGCGACCGGAGCAGATAATATGACCTGGTATCTTGTTTCCTTTTATTCCAATAATACGGTAGTAACGGGCTTTATCAGAAATGACTTCTTAACCCTTTCCGGAGAAATCACACCTGTTGATACCAATACTCCCGCAGAGGGAGATAGCGATACCCAGACACCGGAAAGTCAGGAACCTGTAGAAGAGAAGAAACCTTATTATACACAGCAGGATCAGGAAGGTACATGGCAGCTGATTGATTATGCCAATGGAGAAGCTTATGATATAGAAAAGCTTTTGGCAGCAAATAAGTCCAGTGGAGAAACCATTCTGGCCAATCAGAAGACAATCAGAAATCAGAAGGTTATCATTATTATTCTGGTAATTCTGGTAATTGCAGCTGTGCTTGCGGTTTCTATGCTGTACTACAAGATTAGGGATATCAAAGACGAGGCATATTTTTCTGCGGTAGAAAAGCAGACTCTGAAAGAGAGGGAGGCTGTAAAGAGAAGCAGAGAAACGGGAGCTCCCACACGTAAAGTGATGCAGACCGTAGGCGCAGAAGGTACCCGCCCTGTAGGACAGAGGGTTGGGGGCCAAAGAACGGCAGGACAGAATCCGACGGGACAGAAGGCTGTACAGGGCAAGCCGTCTTCAGCAGGTCAGACTCGTCCGGTGAGAACAGACGCCCAGACTGGCAGGACCAGGACTATCCAGCCGGATAGCCAGACACGTGCCGTGCAGTCACGTCCTGCAACTCAGACAGGTGCAGCGCAGACACGATCATCACAACCGGGTGCAGGTCAGGCAAAGACAGCATCACAGGCCGGTGGTTCTACACAGTCAGCTGCCGGGAAAAGTGGAGCAAACCAGTCCGGAGCAGCTGCACAGCCAGGTGTTTCCGGGCAAGCACGTCCGGCAGGTCAGTCTGCAGCCGGCCAGGCGAAACAGGCAGATAGTAGGACTAAGGCAGAGCCGGATTGGAAATCAAAGAATTTCATGAGTGATGATGACGAATTTGAATTTGAATTCCTGAATTGGGATGGCGAAGAGAAATAGCTACATGAGGGAGGTTACTGCGGTGACGGCATGAGTACCGGGTAACCTCTTTTTGTATGATATAGGGTTGACAAGAAATATAAACTGTTATAAGATAGCTATAACAGACATACTAAGGAGGCGCAGGTGTGATTATAGAGATAGATTTTAACAGTGATGAAGCTCTGTATCTGCAGCTTCGGAATCAGATTATCTTAGGAATAGCGACTTCACAGTTTCAAGAAGGTGATTCCCTGCCCAGTGTACGCCAGCTTGCAGATACTATTGGAATCAATATGCATACGGTCAATAAAGCCTACACTGTGCTGAAGCAGGAAGGATTTGTCAAGGTAGACAGAAGAAAGGGTGCAGTCATTGCCATAGATATAGACCGTATTCGGACCATGGAAGAATTGAGGAAGGATTTACAGGTTATACTGGCGAAGAGCAGCTGTAAAAATATTACCAGAGATGAGATTCATGCTTTGATTGACGAAATATATGAGGATTACGGAGGGCTGAGATAATGCAGTCACAATTTACGGTTAAAGCGCAGTCTGCGCTTTCCTATGCGGCTAAATGTGCCAGACAGTTAAAACAGGGGTATGTTGGAACAGAGCATATTCTGGTGGGATTGTTGAAAGAGGAAGACAGTGTGGCTGCCAGAGTGCTGGCAGCAAATGGTGTAGAAACCGGCCGTATTATAGAACTGATTAAAGAATTAATAGCTTTTGAAAATGGCGTGGCAGTCAAAGAGAGAGAGGGGTATTCTCCGAGGGCAAGAAAGGTTCTGGAGGAGGCACACCGCCAGGCAAGAAGGTTCGGTCAGAACGCAACGGGTACTGAGCACATTCTGTTAGCTTTGATAAAAGAAGGGGAGAATGTGGCAGTTCGATTGTTGAATACCATGGGCATCGCATCAGCTAAAATTTATGCGGAAGTTTTAAATGCGATGGGTCAGGACAGCAATCTTTATAAAGAAGATTTAGGAAGAAAAGGCTCCGGCAAGGGGAAACATTCTACTCTGGAGCAGTACAGCAGAGATCTGACAGCACTGGCAAGGGAAGGGAAACTGGATCCTGTTATTGGCAGAGAGGATGAAATCAGACGTGTCGTTCAGATATTAAGTCGTCGTACTAAGAATAATCCATGTCTGATTGGTGAGCCGGGTGTTGGGAAGACTGCTGTGGTAGAAGGTCTTGCGCTTCGCATCGTATCAGGACAGGTGCCTTTTACCGTTAGGGATAAGCGGGTGCTTACTTTGGATTTGTCAGGTATGGTGGCAGGAAGTAAGTACCGTGGTGAATTTGAAGAGCGAATCAAGAAAGTGGTGAAGGAAGTCATTGATGATGGCAATGTGATTCTTTTTTTGGATGAACTTCACACGATCATTGGTGCAGGAGGAGCCGAAGGAGCTATTGATGCATCCAATATTTTAAAACCGTCCCTGGCCAGAGGAGAGATTCAGCTGATCGGTGCCACCACCATTGCGGAGTATCGTAAGTATGTTGAGAAGGATGCTGCACTGGAACGCCGTTTTCAGCCTGTAAATGTGGAAGAACCCTCTCAGGAGGAAGCAATCAGAATATTGAATGGGATCAAGGGAAAATATGAAGATCATCATCAAGTGCAGATTCTTCCTGAGGCAGTAGAAGCAGCAGTGAGGTTATCAGAACGTTATATCAATGACCGCAATCTCCCTGATAAGGCAATTGATCTGATTGATGAAGCGGCAGCCAGTGCAAGACTTAAGGTCAATGATATGCCGCAGAAGCAGAAAGAGTTGTTAGAACAGATTAAGCAGATGGATGCTCAGATGGAACATGCAATACGCATGGAAGCTTTTTCTCAAGCTAATGAAATCAAGTCCAATCAGGATGAACTGATCAGAAAGTATGAACGGCTTAACCGCCGCAGGGAGAAACAGGAAGATGCTCTGCAATATAGCATCGGTGAAGATGAGATTGCAGAGGTAGTGGCAATGTGGACTAAAATTCCGGTCCGGAAGCTTGCGGAAAAAGAGAGCGAGAAACTTCTGAAACTGGAGAATATCCTCCAAAAACGTGTTATTGGACAGGAAGAGGCAGTGAAAGCAGTGGCAAAAGCCATGCGGAGAGGCAGGGTAGGACTTAAGGATCCTAATCGTCCTATCGGTTCTTTCCTGTTCCTGGGGCCTACCGGAGTCGGTAAGACAGAACTGAGCAAAGCCTTGGCAGAAGCCATGTTCGGTTCAGAGGATGCTATGATACGAGTGGATATGTCTGAGTATATGGAGAGTCATTCTGTATCTAAAATGATAGGTTCTCCGCCCGGATATGTTGGATTTGATGAGGGTGGCCAGCTCAGTGAGAAGGTGCGCAGAAATCCCTACTCAGTGGTACTGTTCGACGAGATAGAGAAGGCGCATCCGGATGTGTTTAATATCCTGCTGCAGGTATTGGATGATGGGCATATCACAGATTCCAAGGGCAGAAAGGTCAGCTTTAAAAATACGGTATTGATCATGACTTCCAATGCGGGGGCACAGCGGATTGTAGATCCAAAGAATCTGGGATTTGCAGCACAGTCCAGTGCTCAGAAAGATTATGAGAAGATGAAATCTTCTGTTATGGAAGAGGTAAAGAGAAGCTTCAAACCGGAGTTTATCAACAGAATCGATGATATTATCGTGTTCCATCAATTAAACAGAGAGAATATGAAAGAAATCATCAGCCTGTTATCTTCCGGCTTGTGTAAACGGTGTCAGGAACAGATGGATATTCGCCTGACGATTACAGGCGCGTTGAAAGAGCACCTGGTTGAGAAATATTCTGATCATAAGATGGGTGCACGCCCGCTTAAGCGAGCAATCCAGTCAGTTATCGAGGACAGTCTGGCAGAAGAGATTTTGATGAAGAAGGTACAGCCGGGAGATACAGTATCTGCTGGCTTTAAGAACGGAAAAGTGACTTTTACCGTGAAAGAAAGGGATAGTTTATCTTAAAAATTTTTAATATATTACAGAAGAAATATTTGTAGAAAAAAGCTATATTTTATATTATACTGTAAGTACAGTATAGGTAGGATGCTTTAAACCTACAAATATTCAGGAGGACAAAAAGATGGCAGTAGTAGAAGAATTGCTTCGCAATGAGGGTGACGGTGCAATAAGTTTTGGAAATCATAAATTGGCAAGCAAGGCAAAGGTGGAAGACTTTAAACACGAAGGTGATCTGTTGAAGGTAAAGACTTATAATGAGATTACCAAGCTGGAGAAAAATGGTATGTTCCTGTATGAATCGGTACCCGGAACCAGCGTCTTGAATTTCAAAGAGACAGATAATGGTGTGGAATTCGTAGTGGAAGGGGAGAAAGATGCTCAGATTACTCTGGGACTTATTGATGATACGGAATATGAAGTTCTGGTAGCCGGTGAGAGTGTAGGTACGATGAAAACCGGATTTGGCGGAAAACTCAGCTTGAGTGTGGAACTTCAGAATGCGGGAGAAGTATCAGTTAAGATTGCTCAGGCTTAAGTCTGAATGCAGGAAAGGACCCCATGGCAAAAGGAAAGACAACAGTATATTTTTGTCAGAATTGTGGTTATGAATCCAGTAAGTGGATGGGACAGTGTCCGGGGTGCAGAGAATGGAATACTATGGTGGAGGAGACTGTAAATACAGTTTCCTCCAAAGTATCAGGAGGCAAGACGCAGCAGCGAATGCAGCGGATTGCCCCTTCTGTACTATCGGAAATCGAGCTTAAGGAAGAAGACAGACTTCTGACACATATCAATGAATTGGACAGAGTATTGGGAGGCGGTATCGTACAGGGCTCCCTGACACTTGTAGGCGGAGATCCGGGAATCGGCAAGTCTACTCTCCTGCTTCAGGTGTGTCGACAGTTATCAGAGCAGGGGAATAGGGTTCTGTATATTTCGGGAGAAGAGTCTCTGGTTCAGATTAAGATGAGGGCGGACAGAATAGGAACTTTCGGTTCCAGGATGCTTCTTCTATGTGAGACCAATCTGGATTCTATTGCAGAGGTTATCAGGCAGGAACAACCCAAAGTAGTAGTGATTGACTCTATACAGACTATGTTCAATGAGAACGTCTCTGCAGCACCGGGAAGTGTTTCTCAGGTCAGAGAGTCCACAGGGATCTTGCTTCAGTTGGCAAAAGGGCTGGGAGTCTCCGTATTTATTGTAGGACATGTAACAAAGGAAGGTACGGTTGCAGGTCCAAGGGTATTGGAGCATATGGTGGATACAGTACTTTACTTTGAAGGTGACCGCCATGCTTCTTATCGTATCCTACGCGGAGTCAAGAACCGATTTGGTTCCACCAATGAAATTGGTGTATTTGAGATGAGAGAGGAGGGACTGGTTGAAGTAACCAATCCTTCAGAGTATATGCTGGAGGGAAGGCCTGAAAATGCCAGCGGCTCCGTTGTTGCATGCTCCATGGAAGGAACGAGACCCATTCTCATTGAAATTCAGGCGCTGGTATGCCAGAGCAATTTTGGAATTCCCAGAAGACAGACTACCGGAACTGATTTTAACAGGGTGAATCTACTGATGGCAGTGTTGGAAAAACGCCTTGGTGTCCAGATGTCGGGTTGTGATGCGTATGTCAATATTACCGGCGGTATGAAAATCACGGAACCGGCCATAGACCTTGGTATTGCACTGGCCATTCTGTCCAGTTTCCGTAACCGCCCGTTAAGCCCCAAACTTATAGCTTTTGGTGAAATTGGCTTAAGTGGTGAAGTGCGTTCCGTCAGTATGCCTGCTCAGCGTGTAGCAGAAGCTGAAAAGCTTGGCTTTGATACCTGCATCCTTCCTGCCGGTTGTGCAGCAACCTTGAAATATAATGGATCCATGCGCATCATTGGCGTAAAATCCCTGCAGGATGTAGTGAGTGCTTTGTTTCGATAATGAGTGGTGCTTATGAGCAAAAATGAGCTGCGAAGCAGTGGAAAGCTCCGTGAGGTGTGGTTTTGCGAATGGCTCGTCTGAACTGTTACAATTTTTCCGAAAATTTTGAAATTTCTACTTGATTAATTGGTATGAGTTGTGCTATAATATATTTCGTCAGTTGGAAGTAACATGATACAGGGGAATAGTACAGCGGTAGTGCGGCGGTCTCCAAAACCGTTAACGGGGGTTCGATCCCCTCTTCCCCTGCTAAGGATCCTTCAATCTACAACATTGTAGCTTGAAGGATTTTTTGTCATATAAGAAGAATCGTGAAGTGAGAACAGGAACGTGGAAGGAGTAAAGAGTATGAATCAGGAAGAAAAACTTGCCAAAGCATTAGACATTTTAAAGAAATGGCTGGATGAGCTTGCAAAACGTGCCGGAGAGGAGCAAAGCTATGCAGAGGGCCTTTGGGAGAGAATGAAAAATTCAAATGGTGTCTTGAGGGAGTTTGCTTATTATCATGACTACGGAAAGTTCCTGTGTGAATATAAGGTTGCAGGATATACACTGGCAGATATTTTAGTATGGCAGGTAGACCATTTTAAAGCTTATCTGGACAGACCAAATGAAATGAACCGCTATCGACAGGAGAGATTGTTGCTGGATTCTTTGGATATCATGCTTCAGATGGAAAAGAATCCAACTGTCTATGTGGAGAAAATGAGTGGAGAAACGGGAACGGATTTCGTAGACAAATATTAATAAGAAAAACAATCAAAGCGCCTACAGGAGACCTGCAGACGCTTCGATTGTGTAAAAGGGGAATTCTTCCGGAATTTGCTATATAGCAGTTCGGTATCTCAACCGAACAAGGTTATTATAACCTATAAATTTGGAAATGTCCAGAAGTTTTTTGCAAAAAATAATATTTTTTTGTAATAATTTGTCGAAACAAGGTGCTTGAGTAAGATAAAGACCGGATTTTGTACTGTACTTTTTGAGAAAGTATGATAAAATGATATGGTAGACTAAAGAGGGCAGAGGAAAACAACCGCTTTGGGGTCATAAGTCATGTCTTGTATGGGCTAAATTGGGCCGGAAGCATGGTATCCCCCACAAAAGATAGGGTAAATTTTGTATAAATTTGTTATTTTAGGCTATTGTGTGAAAAGAAAGACAAAGGTATAATGATAGTGTAGTGCGGAGTTAAAACGATTAAGAAAAAGCTCTGCCAAGTTACAACCAGAATAAATTTGGAGGATCCAGCATGGGAAACGTAAGACGTATCTATGTAGAAAAGAAAGCCCCCTTTGCAGTAAAGGCTCATGAACTTCAGGAAGAGCTGAAGAATTACCTGGGCATTAATGATGTGGAGGCAGTTCGCGTATTTATACGCTATGATGTGGAGAATATTTCAGATGAAGTATTTGCCAAAGCATGTAAGACCGTATTTTCTGAACCGCCTGTAGATGATTTGTATGAGGAAACAATTGATATTCCGAAAGGCAGCAGAGTATTCTCTGTAGAATTTCTGCCCGGTCAGTTCGACCAGAGAGCAGATTCCGCAGTACAATGTGTGAAATTCCTGAACGAGAATGAAGAGCCGGTTATCAAGACTGCTGTTACCTACCTGCTTGTAGGCGATATTTCCGATGAAGAATTTGCCAAAATCAAAGCTTATTGTATCAACCCTGTAGATTCCAGAGAGACTGATCTTGTGAAGCCGGAAACTTTGATTACGGTATATGATGACCCCGCAGATGTATCCATTTTTGACGGATTTTGCGAGATGGAAGAGGGAGAACTGCATAAGCTGTATGATTCTCTTGGCCTGGCTATGACCTTCAAGGATTTCCTGCATATCCAGAATTATTTCCGTGGTGATGAGAAGAGAGATCCTTCTATGACAGAGATTCGTGTGTTGGATACCTACTGGTCTGATCACTGCCGTCATACTACATTCTCTACTGAACTGACTGACGTAGAGTTCGGCGAGGGATATTATCGTTCTCCTATTGAGACGACCTACCAGAGTTATCTGGACACCAGAGCCGAGATTTTTGCCGGCAGAAATGATAAATTTGTATGTCTGATGGATCTTGCTCTGATGGCTATGAGAAAGCTGAAGAAAGACGGCAAGCTGGCTGATATGGAAGAATCCGATGAGATCAATGCGTGCTCCGTAGTTGTTCCTGTGGAAATGGATTATGACGGAGAGAAAGTAACTGAGGAGTGGTTGGTATTCTTCAAGAATGAGACACACAATCATCCTACAGAGATCGAGCCTTTCGGTGGCGCGGCTACCTGTCTGGGTGGTGCAATCCGTGATCCTTTGTCAGGAAGAGGCTATGTATATCAGGCGATGCGTGTAACCGGTGCGGCTGATCCTACCGTTCCTGTGGCTGATACCTTGAAGGGTAAGCTGTCCCAGAAGAAGCTGGTTCGCGGTGCTGCAAGCGGATATTCCTCCTATGGTAATCAGATTGGTCTGGCTACCGGTTTTGTTAAAGAAATCTATCATCCCAACTATGTGGCTAAGAGAATGGAAATCGGTGCCGTTATGGGTGCTGCTCCCAGAAGAAATGTTATCCGTGAGACTTCCGACCCCGGTGATATCATCATCCTGCTGGGCGGACGTACAGGACGTGATGGCTGCGGCGGTGCTACCGGTTCTTCCAAGGTGCATACAGAGAGCTCTATTGAGACATGTGGCGCAGAGGTCCAGAAGGGTAATGCTCCTACCGAGCGTAAGATTCAGAGACTGTTCCGCAGAGAAGAAGTAAGTAAGCTGATCAAGAAGTGTAATGACTTCGGTGCAGGCGGTGTATCCGTAGCAATCGGTGAGTTGGCTGATGGTCTGACCGTAGATCTTGATAAAGTACCTAAGAAATATGCAGGTCTTGACGGAACCGAGCTTGCTATCTCCGAATCTCAGGAAAGAATGGCAGTAGTAGTGGATCCTAAAGATGTTGAAGAGTTCCTTGGTTATGCGAACGAAGAGAACCTGGAAGCTATTCCTGTTGCGATTGTTACAGAGGATCCCAGACTGATACTCAACTGGAGAGGCAAGACCATTGTTAACTTAAAACGTGCTTTCCTGGATACCAACGGTGCTCATCAGGAGACTACCGTTAAAGTAGACATTCCTAGCGAAGATGAGAATTATTTTGATAAATGGTCTGTAGAAGAAGTGGGAAAGCAACTGGAAGACGGTGACGTGAAGGCTGCATGGCTGGCACTGTTAAATGACCTGAACGTATGCTCCCAGAAGGGACTTGTGGAGATGTTCGACTCCTCCATCGGTGCAGGCAGTGTATACATGCCTTACGGCGGAAAATATCAGCTGACCGAGACCCAGTCTATGGTAGCAAAGCTCCCTGTATTAAAGGGCAAGACCGATACCGTGACCATGATGAGCTACGGCTTCGATCCTTATCTGTCTTCCTGGAGCCCTTACCATGGTGCTGTTTATGCAGTAGTAGAGTCCATGGCTAAGATTGTAGCTGCCGGCGGTGATTACAGCAAGATTCGTTTCACCTTCCAGGAGTACTTCCGCAGAATGACCTCCGATCCTGAGCGTTGGAGTCAGCCTTTTGCAGCACTGCTTGGTGCTTATGATGCACAGATCGGTTTCGGACTGCCTTCCATCGGTGGAAAGGACAGTATGTCCGGTACCTTCAATGATATTGACGTACCTCCTACACTGGTATCCTTTGCAGTGGATGTTGCAAAGCATGATGATATTGTGACTCCTGAACTGAAGAAAGCAGGCAATAAGCTTGTTCGCTTTAAAATCGAGAAAGACGATTTTGATATTCCTGTATATGAAGCAGTTATGGAACTGTACAGCAAGATTCATGAACTGACCCTGGATAAGACCATCGTTTCTGCTTATGCGCTGGATGCAAAGGGTGCAGCAGCAGCACTGTCCAAGATGGCATTCGGTAACAAGCTGGGTGTAACAGTGGATAATGAAGTGACTACAGATGATTTGTTTGCAAACGGACTGGGCGATATCATCGCTGAGATTCCTGCTGATAAGCTGGCAGAACTTGATGCAAAGGAACTGGATTACACCTTGATCGGTATCGTAACCGAGGAGCCTGCATTTGTATACGGTGATGTGAAGATTACCATGGACGAAGCTCTGAATGCATGGACAAGTAAGCTGGAGAAGGTATTCCCTACTAAGGCTAAGAAGGGAACTGATCCTGTTGCAAGCGATTTATATAAGGCTGACAGCATTTATGTATGCAAGAACAAAGTGGCAAAGCCTACTGTATTTATTCCGGTATTCCCCGGTACCAACTGTGAATACGACAGCACCAAGGCTTTTGAAAGAGCCGGTGCTAACGTAGTGACAAGAGTATTCAAGAACCTTACAGCAGAAGATATCCGTGATTCTGTGGAAATCTTTGAGAAAGCGATCGATCAGGCACAGATCATCATGTTCCCCGGTGGATTCTCTGCCGGCGACGAACCTGACGGAAGTGCTAAGTTCTTCGCTACTGCTTTCCAGAACGAGAAGATGAAAGAAGCAGTTATGAAGCTCTTAAATGAGAGAGATGGTCTGGCACTTGGTATCTGTAACGGTTTCCAGGCACTGATCAAGCTGGGGCTTGTACCTTACGGTGAGATTCTGGGACAAAAGGAGGATTCTCCTACCCTGACCTTCAATACCATTAACCGCCACATCTCCAAGATGGTTTACACCAAAGTGGTATCCAATAAGTCGCCTTGGCTGCAGGGCGCAACACTTGGGGCTACCTACTGTAACCCTGCTTCTCACGGAGAAGGTCGTTTCGTAGCACCTAAGGAGTGGCTTGACAAGCTCTTTGCGAACGGTCAGGTGGCTACTCAGTATTCTGATATGGAAGGTAACGTATCCATGGATGAAGAATATAACATCAATGGTTCTTACTGCTCCATTGAAGGTATCACTTCTCCTGACGGAAGATGCTTCGGTAAGATGGCTCACTCTGAGAGACGCGATACTGCTGTGGCTATCAATATCTATGGCGAGCAGGATATGAAGATCTTTGAATCCGGTGTAGCTTATTTTAAATAAATAGTGGATATATGAGAAAGAGACCTTGAAAAGGAGAACGAAAAATCTCCAAAAAAGGTCTCTTTTAGTATTATAAATTGAAAAATTGGCAGAAATGCCAAGAGCAAATATTCGATTCTATGAGTCAGAAGGGTTACTGTCCCCGGCAAGAAGCGTCAATGGTTACCGCGATTATTCTCAGGAGGATCTGGCAGTTTTAAGGAAGATTAAGCTGCTTCACTCTCTTCATATATCATTGGAAGAGATTAAGTCCTTGCATAACGGGCGGCAGGAACTTTCTGTGGCTTTGGAACAGCAGATCAAGCAGCTTTCTTCTGACAAGGAGGATCTGGATAGGACACAGATTGTCTGTGAAATAATGTATAGGGACGGGACACAATATGAAAGCTTGGACGCGGAAAAGTACCTGTCAAATTTCAAGTATTGTGTAAATACCCATACAATAACTGTGGATGATGATAAATTTTCTTGGGAGACATATTGGGATACCAGAGAGGCTTATGAGGATACCCTGCCTAAAATACAAGCACCATGGAGACGTTTTTTTGCAAGAACACTGGATGAAGCATTTTATTCCGTGATCTGGTCCAGTTTTCTGATTTTGGCATTGGATATGAATCTACTGAACAGAAGCTCCGCGGTGCCTGGAAATCTGATTCCCGCCTGATTCTGAAGGATGAACGCGCCTTTCGAACAGTGGTGTATCTTGGGGTGCGTGCACTGCTGGCAGGAGTAGTGCTTCTTGCCAATGACATAGCACAGATCCCGCTTCATTGCGGGAATCTTACCATTCCCCAGTTTTGTCAAAATTACCGGGTGTTGGCTGCCTATTATGGGGTGGAATCCGGTTATACATTGACAAATAACGGTGAATGGAGCCCGAATATAAATAAAGGATTGTATCCTTTGCATGGGCCGGATTGCTTCCTGCATTTATCTTTTCTTCCATCTGTATCCCGGTGGTTTCGCTTATAACAGCATCGCCGTCTAAGGAGATTGAGGAGGATTTTGGAGCAGTCAGGGCAAGATAAATACATAATCCCACTATTTGCGAAATGTGCAGATAGTGGGATTTTTTTACGAAAAATTGAACAAAGCTTTTAAAGCGCAATACATGCTTTTCTGAGAAGCCTTAACACTTCCTTGAACCATAGGCGCTGTCCCACCGCCCTTAGCTCCAAGCTGTTCCCGAAGCAGTGCCGCTGCCTTGCGGCAATCCAGAGAGCAACTTCCTATAATAAAACGATACCCCTCAATATCATTACCGGAAAAGACACAGCAATATCCCTTATATTTCTCGCATAGAGAATTTACCGTATTGCGCAGTGCGATATTGTCCAGTTCCCCGGTAAAAAGAACCACATTATCCTGCTCATCCGGTGAGGGCAGAAGAGCAGTCTGCATGGAAAGTAAATCTGCCTGCAGTTCATTGGCACGTTCTTTCAGTCTAAGTGCTTCATCCTTTAAACGAACAACAGCTTCAGCCACAGCATCCTGCTTAGCAGACAAAAGTGCTGAAATCGCCGCTACACTGTGCTGATGCATTGAAAATTCCCTAAGCGCTCTTTCTCCGCACAAAATGTTGACCCGCACGCCGCCGCGGTGGCTCTGCAGCCCCGTGACCTTCAAAATCCCAATCTGTCCGGTGGTCTCTACATGAGGTGCGCAGCAGGCACAGATATCTATACCGGGAATCTCTACAATTCTCACATCCCCTGTAAGCTCGATTTTGCTGCGATACTCCATTGTGTCCAAAACCTCTTTTGTTGGAAAAGATACATTTACAGGAAGGTTCTGCCAGATAACCTGATTGGCTGCAAGTTCAATTTCTCTCATCTGTTCCAGCGTAAGGCTGCCGTTAAAATCCAGAGTCACTTCTTCTTTTCCCAGATGAAATCCCACATTGTCATAGCCAAAGCGGGCATGCACCAGGCCGGATACGATGTGTTCACCGGAATGCTGCTGCATATAATCAAAGCGCTGTGCCCAGTCAACGTGACCATGAACAGTACTGCCTGTTTCCAGAGGCTTGGGCAGATAATGATAGATTATATCATTTTTGATCTGCACATCCAGTACTTCCAGACCTTCGAGGGTTCCTTTGTCAGCACCTTGTCCGCCTTCTTCCGGGAAAAAAGCTGTTTTGTCCAGAGTAATACGGCAGCGGCCATCGGGCTCCGGTGTGCAGTCTGTTACGATTGCTTCAAAATCTATGATATGTGTATCTTGATAAAAAAGTTTTTCCATAATTAACATTGTTTCCCTTCTACTGTGTTAGCACAGTTTTAATAACACCTTTCAAACATTTTATCATATTTAAAGAATTAAGAAAACAATTTTTCCATGCATTCATACGGCCTGTTTTGTGCAGTATAACAGTTGAAACTACATTTTTTCCAAAGCAATTCACAAGCCACATAAATATTTTGGCAAATTTTTCGTGGTTTCCCAGTCTTGTCGCAAAAAATAAACTGTGCTATAATAAACCGATTTAAGTAAGAAGCAAGCAATTGAAGATAAAACACTCGTCTAAAGCGAAGAATGTGAGGTAATTATGAAAGCATTTTTAGTATTAGAGGACGGCACGGTGTTTGAAGGTACACACATCGGTGTCGACAAAGAAGTTATTAGTGAGATCGTATTTAACACGTCTATGGCAGGATATCTTGAAGTATTGACAGATCCGTCCTATGCAGGGCAAGCTGTTTGCATGACCTATCCCCTGATTGGTAATTATGGTATTTGTAAAGAAGACATGGAATCTTTAAAACCGTGGCCTGATGGCTTCATTGTCAGAGAACTCTCCCGAATTCCCAGCAATTTCCGTTGCGATATGACTATCCAGCAATTTTTAGAAGAGAATAATGTTCCGGGTATTGCAGGAATTGATACCAGAGCGCTGACGAAGATCTTACGTGAAAAGGGTACCATGAACGGTATGATTACTACAAACGAGAATTTCGATTTAGATGAGGTGATTCCCAAGCTGAAAAAATATACCACAGGAAAAGTGGTCGAGAAAGTAAGCTGTACGAAGAAATACACGGTAGCCGCCAGAACCTTAGAAGAGAATGGTCCGCTGTCCGGTTCGTCAAGCTTCGATAAAGAAGCTTATGCACGCGGAGAGAGAGAAAAGAAGCCTTCTCTGGTACAGGAATCTAATGGCGCAGGTTTGAAAGTAGCGCTGATGGATTTTGGGGCTAAGAAAAATATCGCAGATTCCCTGGCAGCCAGAGGCTGCGAAGTGACAGTTTATCCCGCGCTAACAACTGCTGAAGAAATCATTGCAGATTACCCCGATGGCATTATGCTGAGCAATGGTCCCGGAGATCCCAAAGAATGTACTTCTATTATAGAAGAAATCAAAAAGCTATATGCAACAAATATCCCCATTTTTGCAATCTGTCTGGGACATCAGCTCATGGCCTTAGCTAACGGTGCAGATACGTATAAAATGAAATACGGTCACAGAGGCGGCAATCATCCGGTAAAGGATCTGGCTACCGGAAGAGTCTATATTTCTTCTCAGAACCATGGATACGTAGTAGATACCGATAATCTTGATCCGGCTGTGGCTGTGCCTGCTTTTGTGAATGTTAATGATGGTACCAACGAGGGACTGAGCTATACCGGCAAAAATATCTTTACCGTACAGTTCCATCCGGAAGCATGTCCCGGTCCCCAGGACTCCGGATATTTATTTGACAGATTTATCAATATGATGAAGGGAGAGAAATAAGATGCCTAAGAATCCAAATGTAAAAAGAGTAATGGTAATCGGTTCCGGCCCTATTGTCATCGGCCAGGCCGCAGAGTTTGACTATGCAGGGACCCAGGCATGCCGCTCCCTGAAGGAAGAAGGGGTAGAGGTTATTCTGGTCAATTCCAACCCTGCCACCATCATGACGGATAAAGACATTGCTGATAAAGTATATATTGAACCACTGACTGTAAAAGTACTGCAGCAGATTATTGAAAAGGAGAAGCCGGACAGCATCCTGCCTACGTTGGGAGGCCAGGCCGGACTGAATCTTGGAATGGAGCTGGAAGAATCCGGTTTTCTGGCTGATCACGGTGTAACCTTGCTGGGAGCGACTGCGGCTTCCATCCGTAATGCAGAAGGCCGTCAGGAATTTAAAGACCTGATGGAGCGTATTGGTGAACCCTGTGCTGCATCGAAAGTGGTAGAAAATGTGGAAGACGGTATTGAATTTACCAATTCCATCGGATACCCTGTCGTACTGCGTCCTGCTTATACACTGGGTGGTTCCGGCGGTGGTATTGCCCACAACCAGATAGAACTGGAGGAAATACTGGAAAACGGTCTGCGTCTGTCCCGTGTAGGCCAGGTTCTGGTAGAACGCTGTATCGCAGGCTGGAAAGAAATCGAGTATGAAGTAATGCGCGACAGTGCCGGCAACTGCATCACCGTCTGCAACATGGAAAATATCGACCCTGTAGGTGTGCATACCGGCGATAGTATCGTAGTGGCACCATCCCAGACCTTGAGTGATAAAGAGTACCAGATGCTGCGTACCTCTGCACTGAAAATTATCAACGAGCTGAAGATCATCGGCGGATGTAACGTACAGTTTGCTTTGCATCCTACCAGCTTTGAATACTGTGTCATCGAGGTAAATCCACGTGTAAGCCGTTCTTCTGCGCTGGCTTCCAAGGCTACCGGTTATCCCATTGCCAAAGTAACTGCCAAGATTGCACTGGGCTACACTCTGGATGAAATCAAGAACGCCATTACCGGCAAGACTTATGCAAGCTTTGAGCCTGCTCTGGATTACTGTGTTGTCAAGATTCCCAGACTGCCTTTTGATAAATTCATCACAGCCAAGAGAACTCTGACCACACAGATGAAGGCAACCGGTGAAGTTATGAGTATCTGCAATAACTTCGAAGGTGCCCTGATGAAAGCCATCCGTTCTCTGGAACAGCATGTAGACTGCTTAAGAAGCTATGATTTTACTGCACTGAATGCAGAAGAACTGAAAGAGCGCTTGAAGATTGTAGATGATCAGCGTATCTATGTAATTGCAGAAGCCATCAGAAAAGGTGTCAGCTACGAAGATATTCACGACATTACACAGATTGATGTCTGGTTCATTGATAAAATCGCCATTCTGGTGGAGATGGAAGCTGCTTTGGAGAGTCAGCCCCTTACCGTCGAGCTTCTGAAAGAAGCAAAGAGACTGGAATTCCCCGATAATGCCATTGCCGGACTGACAGGAAAGAAAGAAGAAGAAATCAAACAGATGCGTTACGACAACGGTATCGTAGCTGTTTATAAAATGGTAGATACCTGTGCCGCAGAATTTGCAGCATCTACTCCTTATTATTACTCCGTATATGGCGGAGAATGCGAAGCCAAAGAGACAAAAGACCGCAAGAAAGTACTGGTATTGGGTTCCGGCCCTATCCGTATCGGTCAGGGTATTGAGTTCGACTACTGTTCAGTACATGCTACCTGGGCTTTCTCCAAGGCAGGGTACGAGACCATTATCATCAACAACAACCCGGAGACTGTAAGTACTGACTTTGATATCGCAGATAAGCTGTACTTTGAACCTTTGACAGCAGAGGACGTGGAATCCATCGTCAACATCGAGAAACCTGACGGAGCAGTGGTACAGTTCGGCGGTCAGACTGCTATCAAACTTACTGAGCATTTGATGAAGATGGGTGTGCCTATTTTGGGAACCAAGGCTGAGGACGTAGACGCAGCTGAGGACAGAGAGTTGTTCGACAAGATTCTGGAACAGACCAAGATTCCACGTGCGGCAGGCGGAACCGTATATACTGCCGAAGAAGCGAAAGAAGTAGCCAACAGACTGGGCTATCCTGTTCTGGTAAGACCTTCCTACGTACTGGGCGGTCAGGGGATGCAGATTGCTATTTCCGACCAGGAAATCGAAGAGTTCATGGCTATCATCAACCGTATTGCCCAGGATCATCCTATCCTGGTAGACAAATACCTTCAGGGCAAGGAAATCGAAGTAGATGCCGTATGTGACGGTGAAGACATCCTCATTCCGGGTATTATGGAGCATGTCGAGAGAACAGGTGTCCACTCCGGAGACAGTATCTCTGTATATCCTGCACCTACCATCGGTAAGCTGATAAAAGATAAGATTGCAGACTATACCAAGAGACTGGCAACAGCCCTCCACGTAAAAGGCCTGATCAATATCCAGTTTATCGCTATCGATGAGGATGTATATGTCATTGAGGTAAATCCACGTTCCTCTCGTACCGTACCTTACATCAGCAAAGTAACAGGTATCCCAATCGTGGATCTTGCTACAGAAGTCATCCTGGGCAAGACCATCAAGGAACTGGGTTACAAACCGGGTCTGCAGCCTGAGGCAGAATACTATGCCATCAAGATGCCGGTATTCTCTTTCGAGAAGATTCGCGGTGCTGAAATCAGCCTTGGACCGGAAATGAAGTCTACCGGTGAGTGTCTTGGTATTGCCAAGACCTTCCATGAAGCGCTGTACAAAGCTTTCCTGGGAGCCGGTGTGAACCTGCCTAAATATAAGAATATGATTATCACCGTCAAAGATGCCGACAAAGGCGAGGCAATCCAGATTGCAAGACGGTTTGAAAAACTGGGCTATACCATCTATGCGACCAGAAGTACCGCAGCAGCTTTGAATGAAGCCGGTGTAAAAGCGCGTAAGGTCAACAAGATTACTCAGGAATCTCCTACGGTAATGGATCTGATCTTAGGTCACAGAATCGACCTTGTCATCGATACCCCTACTCAGGGACGTGATAAGTCAAGAGACGGTTTCCTGATCAGGCGTACCGCTATCGAGACAGGTGTCAACTGCCTTACATCCCTGGATACCGCCAGAGCATTGGCCACCAGCCTGGAGAATGCAAGTAATCAGCTGACGCTGATAGATGTGGCTTCCCTATAGCTTTCTGTTCCGCTGTTTTGGAATCTCGCAGAGTGGAAAATCTCCTGCCAATTGTATGAATTCCACAATATGGCATATACTATGAATGACTGATATATAAAAGGAGGCGCTTATGCGAGACGAAATTTATCCCTTTGTGGTAAAGCCATTACCATATGAATATGATGCCCTGACGCCTGTTCTGGATGCTACCACTTTGATGTTTCACCATGATAAGCACTATAAGACGTATGTAGATAATCTGAACAGTGTTTTGGCTGATTACCCTCAGCTGCAGAAAATGAGTCTGAAGCAATTGCTGACAAATACTGAAAATCTCCCGGCAGCTGCACGAACGCCCATCATCAATAATGGCGGCGGTGTATTTAACCATGAGCTTTATTTTGATGCCATGAAATGCCCGGTAGGTCAGGAGCCTACAGGGGAACTTTTAAAGGCGCTTGAGCGGGATTTCGGCTCTATGATACAATGGAAAGAAAAGATGAAACAGGCAGCGGTCGGCAAGTTTGGCTCCGGCTGGGCGTGGCTTCTGTCTGATGAAAACGGAATCCTGACCATTCAGCAGACTGCTAATCAGGATGTACCGGACCTGAATGTTTACACCCCTATTTTCCTGATAGATGTGTGGGAACATGCCTATTATCTTCAGTATCAGAATCGCAGACCGGAATATGTGGACGGCTGGTTCCAGCTTATCAATTGGAAAAAAGCTGCCAGAAGATATGAAGAAGTCATTGCCGGTAAACAGTAAAATGTGATATCGTTTGTAAAAGTACTGTGATTAAGATGGAGACTGACTAAATGACAAATTATCAGAAGGAACTGGAGAAAATACTTCAGAAAATAGAAGCAGAGAATCATATGGTACCCAGATTATACCTTCATAGCTGCTGTGCACCCTGCAGCAGCTATGTACTGGAATATTTAAGTACATATTTTGAGATTACCGTATTTTATTATAATCCAAACATTTCTTTTGAAGAGGAATATCGTAAAAGAGTGGAGGAGCAGAAACGCCTGATAGCAGCTTTCAATGCTGAAGCCGGAAAGCAGCGATATCCTATTTCTGTGGAGGAGGGAAATTATGAGCCCGAGAGGTTCTTTGAAATTGCCAGAGGTCTGGAAACCTGCCCGGAAGGCGGTGAACGGTGCTTTCATTGCTTTGACCTGCGATTAAGAGAGACAGCACGCAGGGCAAAGCAGGGAAAGTACGATTACTTTGCCACCACACTGACCATCAGTCCTTTGAAAAATGCAGCAAAATTAAATGAAATCGGACAGGTACTGGCCACAGAATATAGTGTGCCATGGCTTCCTTCCGATTTTAAAAAGAAGAATGGTTACAAGCGTTCCATCGAGCTTTCGGCACAATATGATCTGTACCGACAGGATTATTGCGGATGTGCTTATTCTAAGGCACAAAGAGAAAAGCAAAAATGATCTGTTACATCTTTTGTCTAAAAACAGGAAAAAATTCTCATTGGCATATTGCCATTCGGTTAAATTTCGGCTATGATATAAAAATGACGCGGTTTGTGCAAGTGTAGGTACAAACCGAAAATGGATTTTACGGTGAGGAGTTTCCTCGGAAAGGAATTTACTATGAAGAAAATGATAGACCTTCTTACTCAGGAGATGCAGGCAGCTTTTGAAGCGGCCGGATATGATCCTGCTTTGGGAAGGGTAACGTTATCCAATCGTCCCGATTTATGTGAATATCAGTGTAATGGTGCCATGGCTGGTGCCAAGCAGTATAGAAAAGCGCCGATCATGATTGCCAATGATGTGGCAGCCCGCCTTCAGAATAGCAAAGTATTCAGTGAGGCAAATGCGGTAGCGCCCGGTTTCCTGAATCTGAAAGTGACAGAAAGTTTTCTGGCAGAGTATCTTAAGGAAATGGCAGCAGATGCAAAATATGGTTTGGAAATGCCACAGCAACCCAAGAAGATTATTATCGACTACGGCGGAGCCAATGTGGCCAAGCCCCTTCACGTGGGACATATCCGTTCTGCAGTTATCGGTGAAAGCATCAAGCGTATCTGCCGTTATGCAGGACATGAAGTCATCGGTGATGTACATTTGGGAGACTGGGGACTACAGATGGGCCTTGTTATCATGGGGCTTAAAGAACGAAAGCCGGATTTAATTTATTTTGACGAAAGCTATGAGGGAGAATATCCTGAAGAAGCACCTTTCACTATCTCAGAGCTGGAAGAAATCTACCCTGCATCCAGTGCAAAGTCCAAGGTTGATCCGGAATATAAGGCGCTGGCTATGGAAGCAACGTTTAAGCTGCAGAGCGGAGTAAGGGGATACCGTGCCATCTGGAAGCATATCCTGAACGTATCTGTAACAGATTTAAAGAAGAACTACGGCAGCCTGAATGTAGAATTCGATCTTTGGAAGGGCGAAAGCGATGTTCATGACCTGATTCCGGATATGGTAAAATATATGAAGGAAGAGGGATATGCCTATATCAGCGAGGGTGCACTGGTAGTAGATGTAAAGGAAGAGACTGATACCAAGGAGATTCCTCCCTGCATGATCTTAAAATCAGACGGAGCATCTTTATATAATACTACAGACCTGGCTACCATTATGGAGCGTATGAAGCTGTATAATCCGGATGAAATGATTTATGTAGTGGACAAACGTCAGGACTTGTATTTTGACCAGGTATTCCGCTGCGCGCGCAAGACCAAGCTTGTGACTGACGAGACCGAACTTAAATTTGTAGGTTTTGGTACCATGAACGGCAAGGACGGTAAGCCTTTTAAGACCCGTGAGGGTGGTGTCATGCGTCTGGAGAATCTGATTAAAGAGACAAAAGAAGAGATGTATCGCAAGATTCGTGAAGGAAGGGATATGTCCGATAAAGAGGCAGCAGAAGTAGCAGGAATTGTAGCTGTATCGGCTTTGAAATACGGTGACCTGTCCAATCAGGCTTCTAAGGACTATATCTTTGATATTGAGCGCTTTACTTCGTTTGAAGGTGATACCGGTCCTTATATTTTGTACACCATCGTTCGCATCAAATCCATTCTGGGCAAATACGCAGAGCAGGGTGGGAATTTGAATAAAGTGGGACTGAAAGAGGCCTGCAATGAGTCTGAGAAGGCTCTGATGCTGCAGTTGACCCAGTTTAATGCCATGATGCAGAATGCAGCAGAGGAAATTGCACCTCATAAAGTATGTGCTTATATTTATGACCTTGCAAATGCATTTAATCATTTCTACCATGAAACCAAGATTCTGGCTGAAGAGGATGAAGACAGGAAGAGCGGCTTGATTGCGTTGCTGGTACTGACCAGAGATGTTCTGGAGACCAGTATTGATGTGCTGGGCTTCTCTGCACCGGAGAGAATGTAAATGTCTCGATTTCTTGAATAGCTGTAAATGGTGCCTTGCCGACAGAACAGCAAGGCACCATTTACAGAGAATACAACGAAAGTGTTTCTGGGTATGACATATGAAAACAGTAGAAGCCTGTAAAAAGTTTTTGAAAAAATTGAAAAAAGTTGTTGACAAAACCAGTGCTCTGTAGTATACTGACAAAGTCGGTTGCGACAGTAACTGATAAACGGAATCTTAGCTCAGCTGGGAGAGCATCTGCCTTACAAGCAGAGGGTCATAGGTTCGAGCCCTATAGGTTCCACTCCGACGAAAGTTGGATATATGGCGAGATAGCTCAGTTGGCTAGAGCATGCGGTTCATACCCGCAGTGTCGAGGGTTCGAATCCCCCTCTCGCTATGGACAAGGCCTTGAATTTATTCAAGGTCTTTTTCTTTGCCCGTTAAAGTAACAGTAATCATAGAGATATAAACACAGATAAGGATATAAATAGAATGAATGAAATAAAAGAAAGAAACAACGAAAAAGGAATTGCAGAAGCTTTAGAAGAGGCGAAAGAATTGCAGAATCAGAGCCTGGAGCAGCTTCTGGACCCGAGAATCCTTCGTGCCATCCGTGAAATGGGTTTTACCAGAATGTCTCCCATCCAGGAACAGGCTATACCCAATCTTTTGGAAGGAAAGGATATCATCGGTCAGGCCCAGACCGGTACCGGTAAAACAGCAGCATTTGGGATACCTTTGATTCAGAAGGTGGATCCGGAGCTTCGTAAGCTCCAGGCGATTGTCCTTTGCCCAACAAGAGAACTGGCCATTCAGGCAGCAGAAGAACTTCGTAAGTTGGCGAAATACATGCATAGCATCAAGATACTTCCCGTTTACGGCGGGCAGGAAATAGGCCGCCAGATCAGTGGGCTGCGAGGTGTGCAGATTATTGTAGGTACCCCTGGCCGTGTCATGGATCACATGAGACGGCATACCATTAAGCTGGAATATGTGAATATGGTGGTTCTGGATGAAGCAGACGAGATGCTGAACATGGGATTTCGAGAAGATATGGAGCTGATACTGGGAGAGATTCCGGGCGAGCATCAGACGGCACTTTTTTCGGCTACCATGCCCAAGCCTATTTTGGAGATTACCGGAAAATTCCAGAAGGATGCCCGACTGATCAAAGTGGCTTCCAAGGAACTGACCATCCCTCTGGTGTCCCAACGTTTTTACAGAGTACGCAATGAGGATAAGGATGCAGCATGCGTCAGATTGTTGGAATATTACCAGCCGAAGCTTTGCCTGATCTTTTGCAATACCAAGAAAAAAGTGGATGAATTGACCGAGTGCTTGAAGCAGCATGATTTTCAGGCGGAAGGACTGCATGGAGATATGGCTCAGGCCCAGAGAGATGTGGCCATGGGACGATTCCGGAACGGAAGCACCAATATTCTGATTGCAACAGATGTGGCGGCCAGAGGAATTGATGTGGACGATGTAGAAGCTGTCATCAATTATGATATTCCCCAGGATATTGAATATTATGTGCATCGAATCGGAAGAACAGGACGTGCAGGAAGGACAGGGCGTTCCTTTACCTTTGCAAGTGGACGGGAGATTTTCCGTATCCGGGAAATTGAACGGGTGTGTCACACGACAATAGAAGAAAAGCGCCTGCCGGGAGCCGGTAAAGTGATGAAAGCCAAGGCTGAGAAGTTGTTAGAACAGGTATGGGAGCTGAAGGACAGCGACGATCTGGACTTGATGGAAAAATTCCTGGAACGCAAGATAGAAAAGGAAGGCTGCGATGCCATGGAACTGGCTTCCCTGCTTTTGAAATTTTATGTAGGTGACAAGGGCGAGGAAATTCCTGTAGATGAACCGCCGGTGAAGTTTGCTGCCCGTGGAAGAGAACGGGATAGAAAAGGCAATCTGCGTGGCGGACGAACGGAGGATAAAGGCCGGAGAGACAGACGAGGTCGCAGAAGCAACAGACGCCATTAACGGGGCAATGCTCTATAAAAAAGGAATAGCGTTAATAAGAAAAGTATAGTATAATAAATGTACTAAACAGAAAATAAACAGATGGAGGCAACTACTATGCAAAATTGTGGATATTGTCAGGGCGGAGAATTATTAGCAAAGTTCGGTATCAAGATCTGTGATCTTGAGGTAAGCCAATTGATTTTATTTAAAGAGCAAAGTCATCCGGGAAGAGTGATTGTAGCTTACAAGGATCATGTGAGCGAAATTGTCAACTTAAGTGACGAGGAAAGAAGCAATTTTTTTGCAGATGTGAACAGGGCAGCGAAGGCGCTTCATGCAGCATTTCATCCTGTGAAAGTAAATTATGGTGCTTACGGAGATACGGGATGCCATTTGCATTTCCATCTCGTTCCCAAATATAAGGACGAGTTTGAGTGGGGTGGCGTATTTGCCATGAATCCGGGCAAAGTGTACCTGTCAGACGCTGAATATGAAGAAATGATTGAGAAAATCAAAGCTCATTTATAATAAGGGTGGCAATATGAGAATTGGAATGGGATATGATGTACACCGCCTGGTGGAAGGCAGGGACTTGATTATGGGTGGCATGAAAATTCCTTATGAAAAAGGTTTGCTGGGTCATTCCGATGCAGATGTGCTGTTGCACGCCGTTATGGATGCTTTGCTCGGAGCGGCTGCATTGGGAGATATCGGAAAGCATTTCCCGGATACAGACCCTGCTTATAAAGGAATTTCTTCCATTAAGCTTCTTGAAAAAGTAGGCGAACTTCTGAATGAAAATGGCTTCCTGATTGAAAATATTGATGCTACCATTATTGCTCAGGCACCCAAAATGCGTCCTCATATCGATACTATGAGAGCAAATATTGCGGCTGCACTGGACATCGAGGTCAGCCAGGTGAATGTAAAAGCGACTACGGAAGAGGGTCTTGGTTTTACAGGAACCGGAGAAGGGATTTCCTCCCAGGCGATCTGTATGCTGACCAGTCCGTTTGACTTGACAGCGCAGCAGATTGCTGGCGGATGCGGAGGGTGCAGCGGCTGCAGACAACAGTTACAATAATTTTTAAAATTTGCAGTTGACAAAACTGATAATTTTGCATATCTTATTAAGTAGGAAAAAGTGGATAGAGAAAGGCAGAGAACGGGAAGAGTACTGTTTGAGTGCGGTCATAGAGAAGGAGCTTCAGCGGCTGAGAGAGCTCCCGGCCAATAGAGCAGGAAGTGCACCCGAGAGCCGGTTTGGGGAACGTATTTTGTGATATCAGTATCCGGACTCGTAGGCGGGCGTTAACCGTATTGAGGGAAAGGCTTATCATGCCTTTAAGCAGAGTGGAACCGCGGATAAATTCGTCTCTAAGCAGGATGGATTTGTCCGTTTTTTTAGTCAAAGGCAACTGCCGTTTTACACCTCATAAGACCCGGACAGGAGGCAATCATATGGGTATGATCAAAAACATAAAAGAAGAGATACGAATAGTCAGGGAGCGTGACCCGGCCATTCATTCAGCTATGGAGGTGTTCCTGTATCCAAGTTTCAAGGTAATGCTGCATTACAGGATAGCGCATAAGCTGTATCTGAAGAAACATTATTTCCTGGCAAGATACGTTTCCCAGAGAGGTGTGCGCAAGACAGGAATCGAGATTCATCCGGGTGCACAGATTGGAAAAGGTTTTTTCATCGATCATGGTAACGGTGTTATTATAGGAGAAACTACGATTATTGGGAATAATGTAACGCTTTACCAGGGAGTTACACTGGGAGGAAACGGTAAAGAGCACGGCAAGCGTCATCCTACCATTGGGGATAATGTTATGATCAGTGCCGGCGCTAAAGTATTGGGATCGTTTACCATCGGAGAGAATTCCAAGATTGGAGCTGGTAGTGTGGTCCTGAGCGAAGTGCCGCCCAATTCTACCGTAGTGGGGGTACCCGGACGTGTAGTAAAACGTGACAATAAGGTTTTGCCGCGGGAAACTTTGAACCAGATAGACCTCCCCGATCCCGTAAGAGAGGATATCAGTTGTCTGCAGCATGCTAATACAGAATTGACCAACAGACTGCTGGATATGGAGGCAGAATTAAAACAGCTTCGTAAAAAAGTCAAGAAGCAGGAAAAGGAACTTTCCAAGAGAAAGAAAAAGCAATCTAAGGAAGCAAAAGCAGCAGAAGTTTTGATAGAAACAGGAGAAGAAAAAAATGAGCATGAAGATTTATAACACATTGAGCAAAACAAAAGAAGAATTCGTACCTATCGAACCGGGCAAGGTAAAAATGTATGTGTGCGGACCTACCGTATATAATTATATACACATCGGAAATGCCCGTCCCATGATTGTATTTGATACGGTACGCCGTTATATGGAGCATAAAGGCTATGAAGTAAATTATGTATCCAATTTCACGGATGTGGATGACAAGATTATTAAGAAGGCCATTGAAGAGGGTGTTGACAGTGAAGTGATTTCACAGCGTTATATTGCGGAGTGCAAAAAAGATATGGCATCTCTGAATGTAAAGCCTGCTACCACCCATCCTCAGGCTACCCAGGAAATCTGCGGAATGCTTAATATGATTGAGACTTTGATTGAAAAAGGGCATGCTTACAAAGCAGCTGACGGTACTGTGTATTTCCGCACCAGAAGTTTTAAGGAATATGGTAAGCTGTCCCATAAGAATCTGGACGATCTTCAGGGTGGTAACCGCTCTCTTCTGGTATCCGGTGAGGACCAGAAAGAGGACTCTCTGGATTTCGTACTTTGGAAACCCAAGAAGGACGGTGAGCCTTATTGGGAGTCTCCCTGGTGTCAGGGGCGTCCCGGCTGGCACATTGAGTGCTCTGTTATGAGTAAAAGATATCTGGGAGAAGAGATTGATATCCATGCAGGCGGAGAGGATCTTGTATTTCCTCATCATGAGAATGAGATTGCCCAGTCTGAAGCAGCCAATGGTAAGACTTTTGCAAAATACTGGATGCACAATGCTTTCCTGAATATTGATAATAAGAAGATGTCCAAATCGGCAGGAAATTTCTTTACTGTAAGAGATATCCTTGAAAAATATGATCCTCAGGTGCTGCGTTTCTTCATGCTGTCAGCTCATTACAGAAGTCCTCTGAACTTCAGCGCAGATTTGATGGAAGCTGCCGGAAACGGTTATGAGAGAATTGTAACCAGCGTTGATAATCTGAAGTATCTTCTTGGAAAAGCAACTGCTGACGAGATGACTGAGGCAGAGGCTGCTCTTTTGAAAGAAGCAGAGGGATATGTGAACAAATTTGATGAAGCCATGGATGATGATTTCAATACAGCAGATGCCATCTCTGTTATTTTTGAACTGGTTAAATTTGTTAATACCAATGTGTCAGAAGCAAGCAGCAAGGCTTATCTGGAGGCTCTTAAGCAGGAAATCGTGCTTCTTTCCGATATCTGCGGTCTGATCGTAGATAAAAAGGAAGAGATGCTGGATGAGGATATCGAGAAGTTGATTGAGGAAAGACAGGCAGCCAGAAAGGCAAGGAATTTTGCAAGAGCAGATGAAATCAGAGGAGAGCTTCTGGCGAAAGGTATCATTTTGGAAGATACACGTGAGGGTGTAAAATGGAAGAGAGCGTAAGCGCGGTGCAGAACAGCCTTTTGGATAGTATCAAAGAGACATTTGCCTGTAAAGAGACAGATGTCAGAGCCTACTCACCATTGACACTGGCCTATATCGGAGACGTGGTATACGATCTTATCATCAGGACCGTAGTAGTGGAACGGGGAAACCGGGCAGCTAACGAGCTGCACAAACGTACTATTCAGTATGTGAAGGCACAGACTCAGGCGCAGATGATTGAGGCACTGCTTCCCCTGCTCTCTGAGGAGGAAGAAGCAGTCTATAAAAGAGGACGTAATGCCAAATCTTATACGTCTGCCAAGAATGCTTCCATCGGAGATTATCGTAAGGCTACCGGTTTTGAGGCACTGCTTGGGTACCTGTATTTGTTAAATCGCATGGATCGGGTATTGGAACTGTGTAAACAGGGGATTGAAGCTGTGCATCTGACGATATAGGGATAAAGTAATAAAAACTGCAGCAAAGAAGGAGGAATCCATGGGATACCAGGAATTCACCATAGAAGGCAGAAATGCCGTAATAGAGGCTTATCGTTCAGGTAAGCCCATTGATAAGATTTTCATACTGGACGGATGTCAGGATGGTCCTGTTATGACCATTAAGAGAGAAGCCAAGAAGCATGACACCATGGTAAAATATGTGACCAGAGAGCGTCTTGACCAGTTATCCGAAACAGGTAAGCATCAGGGTGTAATTGCTTATGCGGCAGCGTATGAATACGCTGAGGTAGAAGATATCCTGAAGGCAGCAAGAGACAAGGGAGAGGCACCGTTTATTTTCCTGCTTGATAATATTGAAGATCCTCATAATCTGGGAGCGATTATCAGAACAGCCAACCTGGCAGGTGCTCATGGGGTCATCATTCCCAAGAATCGTGCTGTGGGGCTGACTGCTACGGTTGCCAGAACTTCTGCGG
Organism: Lachnospiraceae bacterium; assembly: GCA_017620975.1. The sequence continues at coordinate 34,408 of JAGAUD010000012.1, forward strand.
GAGCACTGAACTACACACCGGTAGCCAGGGTCACCAATCTGGCCAAGACCATTGAAGAGTTAAAAAAGGAAGGTCTGTGGTTCGTCTGTGCGGATATGGGTGGTACTACTATGTATCAGTTGGATCTGAAGGGTGCTATAGGTCTTGTCATCGGCAATGAGGGTGAAGGTGTAGGCAGGCTTGTGAAAGAGAAATGCGATATGATTGCTTCGATTCCCATGAAAGGGGATATTGATTCCCTGAATGCTTCTGTGGCAGCAGGTGTGCTGGCTTATGAAATTGTGCGCCAGAGGCTTCAGGCATAGAAAGGAAGAATCATTTGGAAAGCAGGAATCGATATCAGGAATACGACAGCATGACGGATGAGGAACTGATAGACAGGCTGCGCAGCGGTGAAGAGGCGATCATGGATTATATCTGTGACAAGTATAAGAACCTGGTAAGGAGTAAGGCGAAATCCATGTTTATCCTGGGCGGAGACAATGAAGATCTGATTCAGGAGGGGATGATCGGGCTGTTCAAGGCGGTGAGAGACTACGACAGCGGCAGAGACGCCAGTTTCTTTACCTTTGCGGATCTGTGTGTCAGCAGGCAGCTTTATACGGCTGTGCAGGCATCTCAGCGTAAAAAGCATTTTCCTTTAAATACTTATGTGTCTCTTTACAGTAATCCGTCTGATCATACAGATGGAAAGGACATGGAATTATTGGAATCCCTTGCGCGCTGCACTCAGCAAAGTCCGGAGGAGCTTTTCCTGGATAAGGAAAGAGTGGAATATCTGGAAAAAGCAATTGAAAAGGAGCTTAGCTCTTTCGAAAAGCAGGTACTGGATTTGTATCAGACCGGAATGAGTTATTCCCAGATTGCAAGGGTGTTGGGCAGGGATGAGAAGTCCACAGACAATGCATTACAGCGGTTGAAAGCGAAGATAAAGAAGATGCTCTGAAAATGAAAAGATGCGGCTTCGGGTGTAGGATAAGACATCCGAAGCTTTCTTTTGCGTAACGTTTATTGACAGGGAAAAAACAGCGAATTATAATCAAATATAGGCGGCCGGTCAGGTGACCGGCCGTGTGCGTTAGGAAAGAGGAGACAATCAATGATATCAAAATTCAGTGTAAAGAAGCCATATACGGTGCTGGTGGGCGTAATTCTGATCATCGTTCTTGGTGTTGTATCGTTTACAAGAATGACTACAGATCTGCTGCCCAATATCAGTCTGCCATATGTAATTGTAATGACTACTTATCCCGGTGCCAGTCCTGAAACAGTGGAAACGGTTGTGACCAAGCCGGTGGAGTCCGGCATGGCAACCGTTAGTAACATTGAGAGTATCAGTTCTGTTTCGGCGGAGAATTATTCTGTAGTCATCATGGAATTTGCCCAGTCTACCAGTATGGATTCGGTTTCTCTGGAAATCAGAGAAAATCTGGACCAGATCAAGTCCTATTGGGGTGATTCTGTGGGTAATCCCATTATCATGAAGCTGAATCCGGATATGCTGCCGGTCATGGTAGCAGCTGCCGGTGTAGAAGGGATGGATGATGCTGAGGTCAGTGCCTATGTAGAAAGTGAAATCATTCCGGAGCTGGAGAGCCTGGAAGGAGTAGCCAGTGTCAGTGCCACCGGTCTTCTGGAGGAAAGCGTAAATGTCATTATCAGTCAGGAAAAGGTAGATGGCATTAACGCGAAAGTTTTTGCTTCCATTGATGAGCAAATGGCTGATGCTGAGAAAGAATTGGCTGATGGAAAGCAACAGATTCTGGATTCCCGGAAAGAGATTGCGGAGGGAAAGAAAGAGCTGGCAGAAGGAGAACTGGAACTCATCAAAGGGAAGAGTGAACTGGAAACGGGAAAAGAGACCTTAAGCAGCCAGCAGGATGCTGCCAACACTACGTTGGCGCAGACCAAGCAGCAGTTGTTAACTGCGAAGACAGATCTGGAAGCTGCCAAAATCAATCTGACCACGAATCTGACTACTGCCCGATCTATGGATGCAAGTATCAATGAGATTGATATTATCCTGGGGGCTTCCCAGGCTTATAAAAATGCCTATGAAAGCATGATGAATGCTACTGTTACAGATGGTGATGCTGTTACAGCAGCACAGTACAGAGATTCTATTAATAATCTGAAGAATTCTGTGATGGGAAGTGCAATGTTGTCGCAGATGGCAGAAGCCGGTGAGGAACTGAAGGATGCATACGACCAACTAAACAACCTTGACTGGACATCTTCAGAAAATCACGATGCAGTGGAGGCGTGCCTTGATACACTGGTGCTTCAGTCATCTGTACCGCTTGCAATTCAAAAACTGAAGATGATGGATGTGCTGAATGGCCTTACTTCAAGCCTTGGGCTGGAAGCGTATGAAGTGATGGCGACAGAGACCTTAAACACATTGGAAGAAAAGCTGGCTGCCGTCAATGCCGGACTTGTGGAGGTGGAAAAGGGGGAACTGACTGCAGCGATAGAGTTTGCCAATGCCAATGCTCAGATGCAGTTAGGAGAATATCAGATGGAAATCGCCCAGGCACAGCTGGATTCCGTTAAAGAGCAGCTGAAGAGCGGTGAGGCACAGCTGGATAGTGCTCGGGAAGAAATCGAAAAGGGTGAACAGCAGCTGGAAGATGCGAAAGAGACGGCCTATGAACAGGCAGATATGACAGAAATATTGACCGTAGATACCATCAAAGGGCTTTTGACAGCGCAGAATTTTTCCATGCCGGCAGGATATGTTACAGAAGAAGGGATTGACTATCTGGTTAGAGTGGGAGATAAGCCATCTACAGTCGAGGAATTGAAAGTCATGCCCTTACTGGATCTTCATATGGACGGTGTGCCTGTCATTACCCTTGGAGACGTGGCGGACGTCTTCTATACGGATAACTCTGATGCCATCTACACCAACGTAAACGGCAGTTCCGGTGTTATGCTTTCCGTTCAGAAGCAGACGGGATATTCTACGGGAGAGGTATCTGACAGATTAAAGGAGCGTTTTGAAGACCTTCAGGAAGATAATCCGGATCTGCAGCTGATTACCCTGTCAGACCAGGGAATTTATATTGATCTGGTCATGGATTCTATCATAAATAATATTTTGTTTGGTGCAATCCTGGCAATTTTCATTTTGATAATCTTTTTAAAAGATATCCGCCCCACGCTTGTGGTAGCAATTTCCATACCTATCAGCCTTGTGACAGCTGTAGTATGTATGTATTTCAGTGGTGTGACCCTGAATATCATTTCCTTGTCAGGACTGGCACTTGGTATCGGTATGCTGGTAGATAACTCTATTGTGGTAATAGAAAACATCTACCGACTGAGGGGAGAAGGTCATTCCATGCAGGAAGCGGCGACAGAAGGTGCCAAAGAGGTAGCCGGTGCCATTATGGCATCTACACTCACGACCATCTGTGTGTTCCTGCCCATTGTATTCATGGAGGGCATTACAAAGCAGTTGTTTGTGGATATGGGACTGACCATTGCGTATTCCCTGCTGGCCAGCCTGGTAATTGCATTAACAGTAGTTCCGGCTATGGCATCCAAAGTGTTGACAGGTACCGGTGAGCAGAAAGAAGGAAAGCTGTTTGCGTTTCTGGTGAATGGTTATGTAAAAGTGCTTGAACTGGCTCTGAATTGTAAATCTCTTGTGTTTGTCCTGGTGATTGCACTGTTGGTTGTCAATGCTGCGGCTTCTATCAGTAAAGGTACAGCCTTTATGCCGGATATGGATTCTACACAGCTGACGGTATCCGTGAATCTGGAGGAAGGTTCTACGCTGAAAGAAACAGCAGAATTAACCAATCAAGTAGTAGAAAGAATCATGGAACTGGAGAATGTGAAGGATGTAGGAGCCATGGCAAGCAGTTCCGGTATGTCCATGCTTGGAGCATCCGGCAATACCGGTACCGAATCTACCACAATTTATGTAACTACCGTAGATGAGAAGACCATGACCAATGAGGAAATCGGAGAACTGATTCTGGAAAGTACACAAGACCTGGATGCTGAGATTACAGTAGATACTTCCAGTATGGACATGAGTGCTATGGGCGGCAGCGGTATTTCTATTCAGGTACAGGGAAAGGAATTGGACGAATTACAGATGATAGCCTCTCAGGTAGCCGGAATTGTGGCGGAAGTGGAGGGCACGGAAAATGTATCTGATGGTATGGAGGATGCGGATGAAGAGCTTCGTATTGTTATTGACAGAGAGAAAGCAATAGGATATGGACTTACTGTAGCTCAGGTATATTCGGAGATCTACACCAGGCTGGCTGAGGTCGGCAGTGCCACCACACTTGTTGCGGCTGACAAGGACTATAATGTGTATGTGACCAGTGAGGCGAACCGGGAGTTGACCAGAGAATTGATTAAGGATCTGGAGATTAAGGGTACGGATGAAAATGGTGAAGCTGTTAAAGTTCTGTTACGTGAAATTGCAGAATTTCAGACTGCGCAGTCATTGAACTCTATTAACAGAGCAGATCAGACGCGTTATATCTCCGTATCTGCATCTATAGCAAAAGGTTATAATGTTGGTATCGTTTCCGCAAAAGTAGAGGAGAGACTGGATGAATACGAGATGCCGGATGGTTACAAACTGGTATTTTCCGGTGAAAATGAGACAATTAATGATGCAATGAAGCAAGTAATGCTGATGTTGGTATTGGCGCTCGTATTCATGTATCTGATCATGGTAGCACAGTTCCAGTCCTTACTATCTCCGTTCATCATCATGTTTACCATACCCCTTGCTTTTACAGGCGGTTTCATGGGATTGTATCTGACCGGCAGTGAGGTCAGCGTCATAGCGATGATTGGTTTCGTTATGCTGTGCGGTATCATAGTAAATAACGGTATTGTACTGATTGACTACATGAACCAACTTATAGAGGGAGGTATGAACAAGAGGGATGCCATCCTAAATGCAGGGCAAACCAGATTGAGACCTGTATTAATGACAGCGCTGACGACCATTTTGGCATTGTCTACTATGGTATTCAGCCACGATATGGGTTCTGAGATGACAAAGCCTATGTCTATTGTTACGATTGGTGGTCTGACATACGGTACTTTGCTTACCCTCATTGTCATTCCATGTATTTATGACTGCTTTATAAGAAATAAGAAAAGCGAATAATTATTCATGCGGAGATTTGAAATTTAATAAATCTCCGCTTTCTTATTCCTAAAATTAAAAAAATATGGTATACTTAAAAAGAAACAGTTTTCATACAAAAGGGGAGATGAGAAAAGATGACAATGTTTCAGCAGACGATATACAGTATAGTGGTTTCCTACATCAGTGTATGCGTCATGCTCTTTCTGCCATTTTATCTGTTGGATTGTAAAGGGAAAAAGGTTGTCCTGACTTATTGGGGGACGACTATCTTAGGATTTCTGGTTATGGAAATAATCAGATATTATATCTTTCACCCACTGTGGCTGATACTTACGTTGATTATGATTGTGTATTGTATCCTTGTATTTGTTCTGTTTCGGGACAGGGTGGGGAGGAAAACAGCGGTATGCGTGGCACAACTCATGCTGCTCCTGACAGGTGAGATTATTACTTATTCTTTGTTGAAAAAGATGGGGATTCTATGGGATTTCAGGCTTCGTATGCAGGATACAACGGTGCATCAGGGAACGGTGATTGCCAATATGGTATCCCATATGCTGAATATGTATTTTATTGTCTTTTGGAAAGTGGTAATGGAGAGGGAGAGGAAACGATCTTATTTTCTGTACATTATCATACCACTTTACCAGACTGTGCTTTTGGTTATATTTTTAAGTCAGGCGGAAGTATTTGACTGGGATGTAGCTATGCTGGGAGTGGCGCTCCTTACGATAGGGATTGCAGTGAACATGGTGACCATATATCTCTATCATAATTTAGAGCAAAAAGCGGAGATAGAAGAGGAATTGACCATACTTTATCAGCAGAGGCAGAATGAGTTGAATTACTATAGAATGACGGAGCAGTATATTGAACAGATGCGGGAAATCAGACACGAATTCGTCAACCAGATTCAGACAGCCTATCTGATGATTCAAAAGGGTGGAGATACAGAACTTGCCAGGCAGTTGCTATCCGATTCTTATGAAAGACTGCAGAATGTAAAGCTGATGCAATATTGTGAAAATCCTGTGGTAAACGCGCTTATCAGTGCCAAAGAACAGAAGGCTTCGGCTAATCATATTACATTTAAGGCAAAATGTAAAACAGAAGATATTCATCAAATGGATGAAATTGATATCTGTAGTCTGTTTGGCAATCTTCTGGATAATGCTGTTGAGGCATGCTTAAGGATGCCTCAAGACAGCATACGGATTATTGAGCTTGGAATGTGGAAAAAAGGAGGTTATCAGATTATTCAGGTCAGCAATACCTATCAGCAGGAACACAATGGCCTGGAATTATTTGAAACGAGTAAAAAAGATGTACTGAACCATGGTTATGGCATAAAATTGATAGAGAAAATCTGTCTCAAATATAGTGGGGAATTGAGAACACAGATCACAGAGGAACGGGTAATCGTGACAGTATACTTAAAGATAAATCAGTAAAGAACAGGGGAAGAAAATATGATAAGAATTACCATTTGTGATGATGATGTGGAAATATGTGAATACATAAAAGCGCTGTTGCTTGCAAAATATGAAGAGGAAGTAAGTATTACCTTATATAGCAGCGCTGAAGAGTTGGAAAGTGATTATACCAAAAAAGAGCGAAATATTGCGGATATCCTGCTTATGGATATCGATCTGCACGGAGTGAACGGAATTGATGTGGCAGCAGCTATACAGGAGCAGTTCAGTGAAGTAAAGGTTATTTTTATTACAGGACATATTGAATACTGTACGGAGATATTTCGGGCCAATCCTAATAATTTTTTAATGAAGCCGATCGAAGCAGAGGCCCTGTATGGGGCTATAGAACGTGCCGGAAAGCAGATTCTGGAAGAGATAAAAGATTGCTTCGTTGTGACCTGTAAAGGGAGTGTATTTAAAGTCAAGGCCAGGGATATTTTTTACCTTGAGAGCGAAAAGCGCACAGTTATATTGCATAGCCGCGGGGAAGACTGGACTGTTTACAGGAAATTGGATGATGTTCAAAAAGAATTGCCCGATTATTTCCTAAGATGTCATCAGAGTTATCTGGTGAATATGAACGAGATCAAAAGTCTGATGCCGTTAAGGCTGAAATTATTTAACGGAGCAGAGATACCGATCAGCCGTCCGAAATACAAGGAGGCAAAAGAAACTTTTTTGAGATTTCTGGGTCAGGATATTATGGATGAATAAGTAATAAACTATTTGCACTCTTTTTTCTGGTGTGCTATAATGCATTAGAGTGCAAAAGGGAGGTAGACATCATGCAACAGACATTCAGTACAGTGAAAGTAAATAATGAGATAGAGTTATGTGAGGTAATGAATATAGCTTGCAGGAAGGAAATCGAGAGAGCACTTTTGAAGAACAGAATTTCTTACTACATACGTTGGCCAAGAACCACTATCTTTAATAAAAAGAAGGAAAACTGTATCATCTGCGTGAATGATAATTCAAAAGAAGAGGCAGAGGCGGTCGTACGTATGGTGTGCGAGGAGACAGGATATCAGGTAAAGTTCATTATGAAAAAATCTCACAATGACTATCTGTAAATTGTTTTAAAAAAGGTGCAATTTTTTGCTCCAAAAGATTCAATTTCTTGTTGACAAAAGGACAAGCTTTTGATAGAATAATACACGGTGATTGCGAAAAAATATTTTCCAATACAGTGCTGCTGTGGCTCAGTCGGTAGAGCGTCGCATTGGTAGTGCGGAGGTCACGGGTCCGATTCCCGTCAGCAGCTTGGGTGAAATTGGTTCATCCTTTTATACTGGACTTACCAGAGGTTTTCAATTAAACCTGCTGCTGTGGCTCAGTCGGTAGAGCGTCGCATTGGTAGTGCGGAGGTCACGGGTCCGATTCCCGTCAGCAGCTTTTGTAACGGCTCAAATCCTTGTTAATACATGGGTTTGGGTCTTTTTTTAGCAAAGCAGGAAGGAGAGTTTGTATGGAACTGATAGATAAGCTAAGTGAGGCAATCGTGACCAAAGGAAAGACTGCTGTAGAGAGTATCTCAGACAAAGCAAAAGAAGTTGCTGACATCGCAAGCCTGAAGAGACGGATCGCTACCTGTGAAGCGGTAAGGAAGAAGAATTATATGGAAATCGGCAGACTTTATTATGAGAAATTTGCAGATTCGGAAGATGAGACTTTTGCTAAACAGTGCAAAGCAATCTATAACGCAGAGAAAGCGATTGAGAAGTTGAACAGGGAAGTGGAACTCAGCCGGAAGAAGCATAATACAGGAAAGTCATAAAAATAGTAGAAATCGGGGTGCTGTTGCAGAGTACAATAGCATCTTTTTTATTGCCGTGTTGTACAAAATGCCCGGAATCAAGATAAATGTAATTTGCGTGTAAATATACATTTTATCGGGATTCCGGGCATTTATTCGATTCGGATTTTGCTGTTTTTACTAATGTGCCTTATTCTTCCAAATCTATGCCTCTGGTCTGAATCTCCCATTCCTGTGCAGAGAGGACAGTTTCATAGTCCGGATTAGCATAAAAGCTGGCGTCATGCTGACAATGGGTAGTAGTCTGAGGCTGAATTACGGTTCCGTCTGCAAGGATCGTTGTGGATCCGCTTAACAGGGACTCATCCTCGATGTGAGGAAGGTTGCAGTAACCGGAAATCGGGAAAGGACATTCCGCGGTTGCCGGAAGTCCGTCATATGCACAGATGATACCGGAATAGTGCATATCGCAGCTCTCGATAGGCACGGTACCATCAGCAAAGGATTCTTCGGTTACGTATGCATCACAGACGCCTGCTATAGGCAGTTTACCGGATACGGAACATACAGTGGCGGTAACAATGCCTTCCGGTTTGGTGAACTGTTCATTGGGCAGATTTTCATGAATACGGCTCATTACAGCCCGCCACAGCTTTCTGGCCAGGGAGCTTTCGTTTTTATTGTAAGCATCGAGTATATAGTTATTATCATAGCCTACCCAGGTAGCACAGGTATAATAAGGCGTAAATCCTGCGAACCACACATCTCGTTTCTGAGAAGTGGTACCCGTCTTACCTGCTATTGCCATATTGCCGAAATTCACAGCAGTTCCGGTACCGCCGGCACCTGTTACTACATCTACCATGGCGTCCGTCAGCAGATAAGCGGTGGTAGGCTTGATTACCTGACGGGAATCAGGGGAGGTATTGTCAAGCAATACATTGCCGTTGGCATCCAATACCTTCGTATACAGCTTTGGCTCTATATAGGCACCCTCATTGGCGATGGAGGCATAGGCGGAACACAGTTCCATATTTGTGACACCATTTGTAATACCGCCCAGAGCAGTAGCCTGAATGATATCGGTTTTCCATTCACCATTGATCCGTGCACCTTCCACAAGAGTTGATATACCGAAATTCAAAAGATAATCATAACCCAGCTGAGGCGTTATCTGTGTCAGAGTTTTAACTGCAATGATATTCTTGGAGCGCATGATTGCTTCACGGATGGAAATGGTGCGATAGTCGTATTTATCATTGACGTTGTTTACCGGTTTGCCTGAGTCATAATTAAATGGCTCGTCATTGAATACCGTAGCAAGTGTCATGCCGGCACTGTCTAATGCCGGAGCATAAGTGGATATAATCTTGAAAGTGGAACCGGGCTGTCTTGTAGTATCGGTAGCACGATTCAGCGTTAGTCGCCCTTCCTTGGCGCCACGTCCGCCCATCATAGCAACGACATAACCGGTATCCTGATCAATGACGGTTATAGATGCCTGAGGCTGTGCGGTATAGGTAACGCTTCTGTCAATGTCTTCTTCCGGAATATTGCCTGCGACGGCAGCTTCATATGCGGCAATTGCTGCATCTCCTTCTTCCTGGGAAGTAAAGAGGAGATTAAAGTTGGAATCACCATTCTGTTTGTGCCAGGTTGTCAGATTCTCTTTGCTGTAGTTGGTCTTGGTACCATCAGCTGCGGTAGCCGTCATGGCATAATCCAGCTGCCAGATGGTATTAGCAGGGAAGTTTGCTTCATTAGCGAATTCTTCATTTACAATATTCTGAATGGTGCTGTCCAGGGTGGAATACACTTTCAGACCACCGGAAAGGAGAAGATTGGATGCAACACTCTCAGAATAGCCAAGCTCTTCCACCAGATCTTCCAGAACCTGTTTATGAAGAGCATCTGTGAAGTAAGTACCTGTATAACTATTGCTGGCCTGATAGGCCTCGTTGGCAAGCTGAATCCTTTCATAAACAGAAGCGGTATCAGCCATAGCTTCATCGTGCTGGGCCTGTGTGATAAATCCAAGATCCAACATGTTCGTAAGGCAGGTCTCTCGCCTTTTTGCATTTTTTTCCGGATATCGGATCGGATTATAACCGGAAGGATTCTGGGTGATGCAGGCGATAACGGCACATTCCGAAAGAGTAAGTTCACTGCAGGTCTTGCCGAAATATCTCTGAGAAGCAGCTTCCACACCCAGAGTGTTCTGACCACAGTTTATGGTATTCATGTATGCTAAAAGCACGTGATCCTTATCCGTATTCTTGGTTACTTCGATGGCCAGGTACTGTTCCTGGAATTTTCGTTTGATCTTCTTGATGTAGTTGTCACCTTCGGAAGTCCAGTCCGTAAAAATAGCATTTTTCAAGAGCTGCTGCGTAATGGTACTCGCACCTTGCGTCTCCTGGAAACCACTCTTGATAAACTGGTAACCTGCCCGGATAAGACCTTTGAAATCAATGCCGTTATGCTCATAGAAACGTTCGTCCTCGATTGCCACAAAAGCTTTGCCCAGATAGTCCGGTACCTGTTCCATGGTTACAATGGTACGGTTGGCATTACTGCCCACGAAACGATCAATTTCCTCTCCTGCGTTATCAAATACGACGGAAGCCTGTCCGGTAGGAACGATGGCAGATATTTCTATCCTTGGCGTAGAAGCGATGATGCCTTTGAACATGCCGATGCCTGTCGCGGCACCAACGATTCCCAATGCGATAAATGCTATTAAAAATACCTTGACAAAGGTAAGCGTCAGCTTTCTACCCCACTTTGCAGATTTGGAATTCAGAGCCTTCTGTCTTTTGCGGACACCTTTTTTTCCATAATTCATACAATAGTCACCTTTCTGTTGCGATTCATGTCCCCCTTATGTGAATCGTAGTCCTTTCTGCCTGTAGTTACAGACGCCTTTATTATAACAAAAAAAAGTATGTAAATAAAGGCTTTCTTTGACATATTAAGAATTGTTTCACAATTTCTTTGCTTTTATGCGGAATTTATTATATGATAGAAAGCAAATGAGATTACAGTTTGGCCAAAGCTGAACTGTGAATATGGGCTCATAGGAGAGAGGCATATGAAAGAACAGGGAGCATGCCGGATCCTGCTGGAAGGCGGGGAAGGTGAGATTATTGAAAAGAAATCACGATTTATTGCTACGGTGAAAAAAGTAGAGTCCGAGAGCGAAGCAGTTGCTTTTATAGAAGAGATGAAGAAGAAATACTGGGATGCCAGGCATAATTGCTCGGCATTTGTCATCGGCAGGAGGGCAGAACTTACCAGATGCAGCGATGATGGCGAACCCAGCGGTACAGCGGGAAGACCGATGCTTGAGGTGCTTCTGGGAGAAGGTGTCAGGAATGTGGCTGTGGTGGTGACCAGGTATTTTGGCGGCACACTGCTCGGAACCGGAGGTCTTGTGCGTGCTTACACACAGGCAGTAAAAGAGGGGCTTGCAGCAAGTACCATTGGTATAGAAAGAGCAGGATATGAGATACTGATAGAAACAGATTATAATGGCGTGGGAAAGCTTCAGTATCTGATGGGACAGCGCGGCATCGAGCCTGTGAACAGCGAATATGGCGCAGATGTAAAATTTACACTGATCATTCCTGTGGAAAAAAGCGCGGAACTGGAAAAAGCCATGGTAGAAGCTACCAATGGAAAGGTGAAATGGACGAAAAGAAAAGAATTATATTTTATTGACAAAGAAGGTTAAGATGGATAAAATAAGAGTGGCAGCTGGAAACAGCAGCCTCTAATAACAGGCATTTCGAAAGGTGGTGGTTTTAATGAAGAGCAGTAAATCGAGTTCGGATAACCCTCTTCCCGCGGCGATACGCAGCATATTATTTATAATTGAAACCACCAACTGCTGCAGATAGAAACTGCGGCTTTCGGCTGATGTCTCTCTCAGCTTTTTTTCTGTTGGGCATAATAGCTTATACAGGCTGTTTGTATGCCCTGAAAAGAGGAAGACGAAGCCGTAAGAAAGGAGAAATGCCATGGAACAGCTGAAAGAAATCACTGAAATCAAAGAACTTCTGGACACCAAGCAGTATACAAGCCTGCGTCAGTACCTGGCAGAGCTTAATGATGCAGATATCGCCGGACTGATGGATGAGCTTGAGGAAGGAGAACTGCTGAAGGTCTTTCGCATCCTGCCCAAGGATTTGGCTGCAGATGTATTTTCTTACCTGGATCTGGACAATCAGCACATGATCATAACCTCCCTGACTGACAGAGAGGCTGCCAATATTATTAATAACCTGATGGCAGATGATGCCGTAGATATGCTGGAGGAGATGCCGGCGAATGTAGTAAAGAAGCTTTTGGCCAATGCCAGCCCTGAAGTGCGCAGGGATATCAACCATCTGCTGCGCTATCCGGAAGATTCGGCCGGAAGCATCATGACTGTGGAGTACGTAGATTTAAAGGAAGCACTCACAGTAGACCAGGCTATCGAGCGAATTCGTAAGGTGGGTGTGGATAGTGAGACTATCAATATCTGTTATGTGCTGGATGCCCAGAGAAAGCTTGTGGGAACAGTAGCACTCAGATACCTGCTTTTAAGTCAGGGAGATGAGATCATCGGTGACATCATGCATGAAAATGTCATCTCCATCAATACTTTGATGGATCAGGAGGAAGTTGCAAGACAGTTCAAGAAATATGACTTTACCTCCATGCCTGTAGTGGATAATGAAAATCGCCTCGTTGGAATTATTACTGTCGATGACATTGTGGATATCATGGAAGAAGAGACCACGGAGGACATGGAAAAAATGGCGGCTATTGTACCAAGTGATAAGCCGTATATGAAGACCAGCGTGTGGGAGACCTTTAAGAAGAGAATTCCATGGCTGCTGCTTTTGATGATATCAGCTACTTTTACCGGGCATATCATTACTACATTTGAGGAAGCACTGAGTGTGTATGTGGCACTGACGGCCTTTATTCCAATGCTGATGGATACCGGCGGAAATGCAGGAGGGCAGGCTTCTGTGACCGTCATCCGTGGATTGTCTCTGGGAGAGATCGAATATCGGGATGTGCCCGGAATCGTCTGGAAAGAAATAAGGGTAGCTGTTTTGTGCGGAGTCGTTCTGGCAGCGGCCAATTTTGTTAAATTAATGCTTTTGGACCGGGTAGGTTTGTATGTAGCATTGGTTGTCTGCATCACTTTGGCAATAGCAGTACTGATGGCCATGTTCGTCGGATGTCTTCTGCCTATAGTAGCGAAAAGATTGGGATTTGACCCTGCAGTAATGGCAAGTCCGTTTATCACCACGATTGTTGATGCGTTGTCCTTGCTGGTATATTTCCGGGTGGCAACGATGATACTTGGATTATAGATGAAAAGAAAAATGTAAAACAGCTGCAAATGGGTATGCTGCCTGTTAAGAGGACAGTCTACCGATTTGCAGCTGTTTTGTATTGAGATAAATAATTTACTTTCTCTTTAATACCAGATGCTGAGGCAGACCATTTACCATAAACGGCTGGTAGTCGCCCTGAATCAGCGGCTCAATGTAATTAATGAATTCTTCAGTGATGTAGTTGCCTTCCTTGTTCACCCAGCTCCTGGGAACCAGTTTTTCGTTATTAGCAATGCGGTGAACATCGTAGATGCCTGCGGCACTCATATAAGGGTCATCTGAAACACGGTCGATAACAACCATCTTACCTGTATCGCCTTCGTCAGCGGCTTTGACAGCAGCACCGCCTACCATGAAAGCTTCATTGATATCCACGCGGGAGGCCATGTGGGAAGCACTTCTCTGAAGGGTAGAGAACTCAATACTTCTGGTCTTGCAGCCAATTTCAGCTCCCAGAAATCCTGCCAGGTAAGCAGCAGTTCCCTGAAGCTGCTTATGACCGAAGGCATCTACATAATCAGCGCCACCGGACAGTTCGCAGACATAGCGGCCGTCAGCCAGTTTGATACCTTCCGAAACGGCAATGACAATAGAATTCTTTTTCTTCAGCAGTTCTTTTACCTTAGCCAGAAATTTATCAATATCAAAGGTGATTTCCGGCAGATAAATCAGGTCAGGACCGTCACAATCTTCTGTTTTCGCCAAAGCAGTGGCACCGGTCAGCCAGCCCGCATTACGCCCCATAACTTCCAGTACCGTAATGTTTTCTTTATTATAAGTAAGTCCAAGTGCATCACGGATGACTTCCTTGGTGGAGGCAGCAATGTATTTGGCAGCACTTCCAAAACCGGGAGTATGGTCAGTCAGGGCCAGGTCGTTATCAATGGTCTTGGGAACACCAAGGAATTTCTGCTTATGTCCCTTAACAATAGCGAAATCAGACAGCTTCTTAATCGTATCCATGGAATCATTACCGCCGATGTAGATAAATGCTTCGATGTCCAGTTTATCCAGAATCTTGAAGATTTTCTCATAAATCTCAGGGTTCTCGTGAATCTCCGGCAGTTTATATCTGCAGGAGCCCAGGAATGCAGAAGGTGTTCTTTTCAGCAGTTCGATATCCATGTCGGAATGGATCTGGGTGGAAAGGTCTACGTACTGCTCATCCAGAAAGCCCTGGATACCGTGTAACATACCGTATACTTTGTTGAATCCACGTTCTTTAGCGGTCTTGTAGACACCTGCAAGACTGGAATTGATAACTGAGGTGGGGCCGCCGGACTGTCCTACGATGATGTTGCGTTTTTTTGCCATAAATATTTGCCTCCTTTTAATATTGTGTTATTAAAAGTAATTATAACAAATGATAATGCGCGATGCAATAAGAATGTTACAAGAGATGGAAAAATGCATAAAACATACTAACAAAATAGAATAAAATTGTGCAAAGTGCTAACATTTGTATGCGGTAGAAATCCTTGCGAAGGAAAACGGTCATATTGTAGCGGTGCGCGGAAAGAACCAGCTGGCAATGTCTTTTCATCCGGAGTTGGATGGGGATGAGAGGGTACATAGGTATTTTCTTAATATGGTTAGCGCTTAAGATAATAGTAGAAAAAAGTCTCCGGCTTTTGCATGAAGTCAGAGACTTTTTATTAAATTCACGATATCAGAAAATCATGATTCAGAGTTATCCCAGGAAATCAAACTGTGACATATACAGGTTATAGTAAGCCCCTTTCTGAGCCAGCAGCTCCTCATGAGTACCTTTTTCCAGAATCCCACCTTGGTCCACATACATGATGCAGTCAGCATTCTTAATGGTAGATAATCTGTGGGCGATGATAAAAGAGGTTCGTCCTTCCAGCAGCCTGCTTAAGCCCTTCTGCAGCAGTATCTCAGTCTCCGTATCGATGCTGGAGGTGGCTTCGTCCAGAATCAGGATCTTCGGGTCGGCAAGCAGTGCTCTGGCAAAGGAAATCAACTGTCTCTGACCGGCAGACAGGCGGCTTCCGCGTTCGTTTACTTCTGTATAATAGCCGTTTTCCATACTCATGATGAAATCGTGGGCGCAGACTGTTTTGGCAGCCTCCATGACCTGCTCATCGGTAGCGTCTCTGTTGCCGTAGCGGATGTTGTCCATGATGGTACCTGCAAAGATGAAACTGTCCTGCATCATGACACCCATCTGGGTACGCAGGGAGCGGATGGTCACTTTTGAGATGTCCACACCGTCTATCAGCACTTCACCGGAATCTACGTTGTAGAAACGGCTGATCAGATTGACTATCGTGGATTTACCGGCACCGGTAGGTCCCACAATGGCATAAGTTTCTCCCTGCTTTACCTTGAAATTGATATGGTCCAGGATGCGGTGCCCCGGCTCATAGCTGAAGCACACATCCTTGAATTCCACATCTCCGTGGATGGAAGGCATCACACCGGCATCAGGAGCATCTTTTACCTTAACAGGTTCATCTATAGTCTCAAAGATGCGCTCCAGGTAGGAGATTGCAGTCAGCAATGAGTTATAAAAAGCTGCCAATGTGTTAATGGGTGACCAGAATCGATTGATGTATGCGGTAAAGGCAATCAGTACACCAACAGTAAGAGGATCCTCCGGTGCCAGGATGAACTTGACTCCCAAAATATAGACAAAGGAAGTCGTGATGGCGGAAATCATATCTACACTGGGACCCAGGGTAAAGTTGAATTTTACAGCACGCATCCAGGCTTTCCGATAATTGCCGCTCAAATTGTTGAAGATACCTGTATTTTCCTGTTCCCGAACAAAAGACTGAGTTACGCGGATGCCGTTGATACTTTCTGCGATGTAAGCGTTTAAGTTGGACTGTTTGTTGGACTGAATCTGCCATGCTCTGCGCTGCTTCTTTTTGATGAATACGATGACGGCAGCCAGAAGCGGAAGACCGCACAGACAGACCAGGGTCAGTCTGGCATCACAGAAGAACATGAACAGAATAATGAAAATCAGGTTGCAAAGTTCTGTGATGGTATTGACTATACCGTTGCTTAACAGGTCACTTAAGCTGTTGACATAGTTGACCACGCGCACCTGTATTTTGCCGTGAGGTCTGTCATCATAGTAGGAAAAAGGCAGTTCCTGCAGGTGACAGAAGATATCGGAGCGGATGGCATGGATGATGCTTTGACCGATTACAGTCATGGTCTTTGTCTTCTGTCGCATACTCAGGGCGGAGTATGCGGCAATTAACAGCGTGAGGACACAGACAAACAGGATTTTCTTCATGTTTTTTTCCGGAATATAGTAGTCCATAATCCGCTGGAATAAGAGCGGTACTGTCATAGTCAGGGCACTGGCGCTGAGCATCAGGAAAATGACACCGGCCATTTTGGTCTTATAAGGGGAGATGTATCCTGCAAGTCTCTTGAGCTGATTGAGATCAAAGCTGTCTTCCAGGACTTCGTCCATATCATATCGATTTCTTGCCATGATTAACGGCCTCCTTTCTGAGAGCTGTTATGACTGATAACGTTTTCTTTGCGTTCCTTCAGTAAATCATAAGGAATCTCACCATACTGATTGCGGAAGGTTTCTGCATAGTAGCCGTTTTGGGCTAACAGGGAGTCATGGGTACCCTGTTCGATGATGTGACCATGATCCATTACCAGAATCCAGTCAGAATCCTTTATAGAAGAGATTCTGTAGGCGATAATAAATACGGTGCAGTCTTTTTCGGTCTGGATATTTTTCAATTGCTTCTGGATGTAGCTTTCAGTCTCCATATCTACAGCAGAGGTGGTATCGTCCAGTATCAGGATAGCCGGGTCTTTCAGCAGGGCTCTGGCAAGAGAAATACGCTGTTTCTGACCACCGGAAAGTCCCACACCACGTTCGCCTACAATAGTCTCATAGCCATCCGGCATGTCCTGGATAAAGTGATTGGCATCTGCCATGATGGCTGCTTGCCGGACTTCCTCGAAGGAGCAGTTGGGTCGGCCATAAGCAATGTTGCCCTCAATGGTATCAGAGAACAGGAACACATCCTGCATAGCCATACCGATGTTATCCCGCAGGTTATACAGGTCATGCCTGCGGACATTGACCCCGTCTACCAGAACCTCGCCGGAAGTAGTATCGTAGAAGCGGCACAGCAGGTTCATCAGTGTGGATTTACCTGAGCCGGTAGAGCCGATGATTCCGATAGTCTGTCCTGCATGGGCTCTGAAATTGATATCCATAACAATATCTTCGTCATCGGCCCGGTAACATACATTACGAAATTCCACTTCACCCTTGATTTTCTCATGGATGCCGCCGGTTCTGGGGGTATGGACTTTGGGCTCCTCTTTGTAAGTGGCGTAAATCTTTTCAATAGAGGTATAGAAGTTCTGGATATCGTTGACCCGCCAGCCCGCCATTCGCAGCGGGTTGTTGAGCATCCACAGATAACCGTTGACCTTAACCAGATCTCCCAGGGTGATTTCGCCCCGGATGACCATATAACTGCCGTACGACATCAGGATAATGGTAAGGGCATAGGACAGGATCTCAAATTTGGGTACATATTTCATCCAAACGCGGGACGCCTTAATCTGAGAATCACGGAATTTATCATTTTCCTTATTAAATTTTTCGATTTCATAATCTTCTTTGGCAAATGCCTTGACTACCCGGTTGCCGCTGACATTTTCCTGAACGAAAGCATTCAGGGAAGAGAAGCAGTTGCGGTTCCTTTGGAATGCGGGGCGTATCTCTTTAGACTGCTTATAGGTATTCAGCGCAGTTAACGGCAGCACAAGAATCATCAAAAGTGCCAGTTTGGTATTGACCGAGAAGATCATCAGCAGTGCAAAGATGAACTGCAGAATATACTGATACACTACATAGATGACAAAGGACACAAAATGCCTTACAGCATCCATATCGCCGGTTTGTCGGCTCATCAAATCACCGGTGCGCTTCTTATTATAGAAGGCAAAATCCTCATTCAGGAGCTTACGATATACTTTATCACGCATATCGTACAATACCCCCTGAGAGGCAGTCTCGAAGACAACCTGATACAGAAAACGCAGGATTCCTGTGACAAGGGTTACGCCTAAAAGACTGGCGATCAGTACCGGCAGCAGGTCATAATTTCCTGCCTGGATGACCTCATCCACAATTACACCTGATATGTACGGATTAACAATGGACAAGGCTGCAATGGCAGTTGTCATCACCAGTCCCAGGCATATCAGGCCGCTGTACTTTTTCAGGAATGAGTAGAACCACTTCATAGGTGTCATAATGATTTCCTCCCTTAGTAGAAAGATTGGTATCTGCCTAAAATGTACTTTTTTATGAGCAAAAAAGAAATGGAATATCTTGCACCTTTGATGTATTTTGTTGTACAATAAAGAACAAGTCGCTTTTGGCAGGATAACATGCAAAGAGAGGTACTGAAGATGTGCGACAATGAAAGTATTTTTGAGGAAGAGCTGAATCCCAAATTCCTTTTTACCTGGAAGGGGCTCAGAGAGAAGCAGGATTCTTATCATAGTCACGAGTATCTTGAGGTGGCATTTGTTTTTTCAGGCTGCGGAAAATACCGCCTGGATGGGCATATTTATGATGTGTCAGAGGGGGATCTTATCATCATGAATCCCGGTGTGAAGCATCAGGTGCTTGTGATTGAGGGAAATGAGACGCCGACCACGGATTTCTTCTTGGCAGTAACTGATTTTCAGTTAAAAGACCTGCCCCCAAATTCCCTGCCGTTACCGGAAGGACAGCCGGTGCTGCATACTTCAGGTGATTTGCGCCAGAAAGTATTGCGCATCTGCTCTGCCATGGATGCGGAAAATGCCGTGTATAAGCAGGGACGCTATTATATGCTGAAATCCTACATGATCCAGCTGCTGCTTTTGATCATCAGAGAGCAGTACGAACCTGTGGAGCGTACCGGCGGCTGTGCTTTTGAATCGGTGAACAGAAAATATGTGGTAGAGCAGATTCTCAACTATTTTGAGGACCACTACAACGAAAAGATTTCTTTGGATCGGATTGCGGAAAATATGTACCTGAGTTCTTTTTATGTCTCTAAGATCTTTAAAAAAGAGACCGGTGACACACCTATTCGCCACCTGATCAACATCCGTCTGGAGAAAGCGTATGAGCTTTTGCAAAACGGCTGGACCGGCAGTATCCAGGAAGCTGCTGCTTCTGTAGGATATGACGATGCTTACCATTTTAGTAAACTGTTCAAAAAGCGCTTCGGTGTATCGCCTTCTCAGGTGAAACGTGCCCGTTAAGGTTAAAGTTTGATATTTTTTTATCGAGATGTTTTTTTTCAAGTACTTATGGGAAAAGTATTTTCAAGGATTGGAGAATTTGTTACAATCGTTTGCAATGGAAATGCGAGAAATTATGAACAAAGTACTTGGAGGGCCTAATGAGATATTATTTTGAATCAAAAGTTGAGAAAAAAGCAAAAGGTTATATGATCCAGATTCCGTTCAATGTATGGGAAGTCTGTAAGCAGCGTGATGTGATCAGGGCTGATGTTGTTTTGGATAATAAGGTGATTGAATGTGAACTGCTGCCTCTTGAGAAAGGCAACTACGAGATTCATATAGATGATGAAGATGCAGTGTCTGTAGAGTTGAATGTGCCTCACCGGGTGCTGCTTCATGTGACAGGCTCTCTGATCAAGATGGATCAGGACAGCCCATACAGTTTAGAGAATCCGATCCGCAAGATTGACAGCATGGATGTTATACTGCAGAAGCAGGATGGTCTGTGCGGACAGGCCTGCGTGGCTATGCTGGCAGGCATCACCATTGCAGAAGTAAGCGCGGCGATGGATTGCAGAGAGTGGCAGGCTACCATGGGAAGAATGATTTCAGCGCTGAATTATTTCGGTATTGACCACAGTGATATTATCATGTACACAGAGGGAAGAGAGGCAGTGCTGCCTAAGTGCTGTATCATGATGGAGAAGATGGGACGTTTCTGCCATTATCTGGTGCATTTTGACGGTAAGTTCTATGATCCGAATCTGGGCGTGCTGGAAGAGTATGATATGAGTAAGCTGCTTGGATATCTGGAAATCAAGTGTTGATGGAAGTGTTAATCAGAGGTTAGAGAGGGACAATTGCTTCGGCAATGTCCCTTTTTCAATTTGCTGAGAAATTCTAAAATATCTATTAAATTCCATTTTCTTTATTGATATAAGAAAATGAGAGAAAAAATGAGCTGAAGTTAGAAAATGAAAGAAAATAGAATATGAATAACCGTGTATGCGGTTGCAAAGAAGCCCATATGAAATTAATATATGTCTTAGAAATTAGCACTCGACACAAAAGAGTGCTAACAACAAAAGAAAGCACTATTTTTTATATAAGGAGGCATCAATCATGAAATTAGTACCTTTAGGTGACAGAGTGGTATTAAAGCAGTTAGTAGCAGAAGAGACAACCAAATCCGGTATTGTTCTTCCCGGACAGAATAAGGAGAAGCCTCAGCAGGCTGAAGTCCTGGCTGTTGGACCCGGCGGAGTAGTAGACGGCAAGGAAGTTAAGATGGAAGTTAAGGTTGGCGACAACGTAATCTATTCCAAATACTCAGGAACAGAAGTAAAGCTTGATGATGAAGAATACATCATCGTAAAGCAGAGCGATATTCTGGCAATCATTCAGTAAATAAAATATTGTAAATTTGGAGGCGTATCATTATGGCAAAAGAGATTAAATACGGCGCAGAAGCCCGTGCAGCATTAGAGTCCGGTGTCAACCAACTGGCTGATACCGTAAGAGTAACCTTAGGACCGAAAGGAAGAAACGTTGTTCTGGACAAATCCTTCGGTGCTCCCCTGATCACCAATGACGGTGTAACCATTGCAAAAGAAATCGAACTGGCAGATGCATTCGAGAACATGGGCGCACAGCTGGTGAAGGAAGTAGCTACCAAGACCAACGATGTAGCAGGTGACGGTACTACTACAGCAACTGTTCTGGCACAGGCTATGATCAATGCAGGTATGAAGAACCTGGCAGCAGGCGCTAACCCTATCATCTTAAGAAAAGGGATGAAGAAGGCTACCGACTGTGCAGTAGAAGCTATCGCTAAGATGAGCCAGAAGGTAGACGGCAAGAATCATATTGCAAGAGTAGCAGCTATTTCCGCCGGCGATGAGGAAGTAGGTCAGCTGGTAGCAGATGCTATGGAAAAGGTATCCGGAGACGGTGTCATCACCATCGAAGAGTCCAAGACCATGCAGACTGAGCTGGATCTGGTAGAAGGTATGCAGTTTGACAGAGGATACATCTCTGCTTACATGGCAACTGATATGGATAAGATGGAAGCAGTTCTTGACAATCCTTACATTCTGATCACTGACAAGAAGATTTCCAGCATCCAGGAGATTCTGCCTCTGTTAGAGCAGATCGTTCAGTCCGGCGCTAAGCTGTTGATCATTGCTGAAGATGTAGAAGGTGAAGCTCTGACTACTCTGATCGTAAACAAACTGCGTGGTACCTTCAATGTAGTAGCTGTTAAGGCTCCCGGCTATGGTGACAGAAGAAAAGCTATGCTGGAAGATATTGCTATCCTGACCGGCGGTACCGTAATCAGCTCCGAGCTTGGTTATGAACTGAAAGATACCGACATGAGCATGCTTGGTCACGCTAAGTCTGTTAAAGTTCAGAAAGAGAACACCGTTATCGTTGACGGTGAAGGCGATAAGGCTGCTATCCAGAGCAGAATCGCTCAGATTAAGGCTCAGATTGAAGAGACTACTTCTGATTTTGACAGAGAGAAGCTGCAGGAGAGACTGGCTAAACTGGCAGGCGGCGTAGCTGTTATCCGTGTAGGTGCTGCTACCGAGACCGAAATGAAGGAAGCTAAGCTTCGTATGGAAGATGCTTTGGCAGCTACCAGAGCAGCAGTAGAAGAAGGTATCATCTGTGGTGGTGGTTCCGCATATATTCACGCTTCCAAGGAAGTTGCCAAACTGGCTGAGACTCTGGAAGGTGATGAGAAGACCGGTGCAACCATTGTTCTGAAGGCACTGGAAGCTCCTCTGTTCCACATTTCTGCTAATGCAGGTCTGGAAGGAAGCGTTATCATTAATAAAGTAAGAGAGTCTGCAGTAGGTGTAGGCTTTGATGCGCTGAAAGAAGAGTATGTTGACATGGTAAAAGCAGGTATCCTGGATCCTGCAAAGGTTACCAGAAGCGCACTGCAGAACGCTACCAGCGTAGCCAGCACATTGCTGACCACCGAGTCTGTTGTGGCTAATATTAAGGAAGAGACCCCTGCTATGCCTGCAGGTGCCGGCGGAATGGGCGGTATGATGTAAGGGCTTGTGAGGCAGGAATGTCGCTTAGATTAAAGTGAATAAAAGCAGGTTATAAGGTCCGGGTTCCTGGAGGGTGTCCCGGACCTTTTAATTGCTTATAGAAAGGAAAAGATTATGAACAGGTTTGAATATGTAGTGGTAAGTATAGACGGTGATTATGCGAATCTGCGCAGGACCGATATTGAGTCGGAGGAATTGAAGCTGGTGGCCAGAGCACTTTTGCCGGCGGAGATTGTGGAAGGGTCAAAGCTGTTGTATGAGTGGATGCAGTATACGATTATAGAATAGAGAATATGAAATGAAACAAAAACACATGGATTAGTAAAAAAAGTCCATAGACAGTGGCCTGCAATTCTTTTACTATGAAGTTACTACATGATGAAAAACGGAGGTCACTATGGCGATCAGATTTGAAGAAGATATGCGGATTTTTACATTGGAAACAGCAAGCTCCTGCTATCAGATGCAGGCAGACGAGTATGGAGTTTTGTTACACTTATATTATGGAAGACCTGTAAAAGGCACAACGGAGTACCTGATACGACATGAGGGTGTGGCTTTTTCAGGAAATCCTTATGAGTTATCTGATTACAGAAAGTATTCATTGGATGTGCTGCCCCAGGAATTTTCCTCCTGCGGAGTAGGAGATTATCGTGAGAAAAGTGTAGAACTGGCGTATGCAGACGGAAGCTTTGGGTTAGATCTGCGTTATCAGGGCTATGAGATCAGGAAAGGTGCCTACAAGATAGAAGGAATGCCTGCCGCACACGATGAGGAAGTAAAAAGCGAGACACTCATCATTCATATGAAAGATACGGTAAAAGAAGTGGAAGTGGATCTGTACTACGGTGTATTCCCTGGGCAGGATGTGATTACGAGAACGGCGGTGCTTCGTAATGTGGGGGAAGAGAAGGTCACGCTTTACAAGATGATGTCTGCCAACATAGATTTCCAGTATGGAGAAAAGGATATTATCTATCTTCCGGGAAAATGGGGCATGGAACGAAAGGTGGAGCGTACCCACGTGGATCACGCAGCCATTCATCTGGACAGCAGAAGAGGAACCTCCAGCCACCATATGAATCCTTCCATAGTCTTGTGTGATCCGCTTGCAGGAGAGGATGCAGGGGAGTGCTATAGCTTCCAACTGGTATACAGCGGAGGTTTCCAAATCAGCGTCCAGAAGGATCAGAGAGGAACGATAAGACTTTGCGGCGGTATTCAGCCTGATCAGTTTATTTGGCAGTTGAATACAGGAGAGTCTTTTACAGCACCTCAGGCAGTTCTTTGCTACAGCAGTGACGGTCTTGGCAGCCTGTCCAGAAAGCTGCACCGTTTTGTAAATAGACACATATGCCGTGGCATCTATATGAAGAAAAAACGTCCGATTCTCATCAATAACTGGGAAGCTACTTATTTTGATTTTGATCTGGAAAAACTTACCGGCATTGCAGCTTCTGCCGCAGAGTTGGGCATTGAGATGATGGTTCTGGATGATGGCTGGTTCGGTAAGAGAAATAATGATATGTGCGGTCTGGGTGACTGGTTTGTCAATGAGGAAAAGCTTGGTGGCAGCATGGGTGCTTTAGCTGAGAAAATCAATCAGATGGGAATGAAGTTCGGTCTGTGGTTTGAACCTGAGATGATCAGTGAAGATTCCGACCTGTATCGTGCGCATCCGGACTGGGCACTCACCCAGCCCGGCAGAAAGCCTAATCTTGGCCGTTCCCAGATGGTGCTTGATATGGGAAGACAGGAGGTAAGAGATTATCTTTTTGAACAGATTTCTTCTATATTAAAGAGTGCCAACATTTCCTATGTGAAGTGGGATATGAACCGCAGTATCAGTGATGCTTACAGCGCTGCGTTACCTACTGACAGACAGGGAGAAGTATATCACCGTTTCGTGCTTGGTACATATGACTTGATGGAAAGAATCACAAGTGCATTTCCGGAGATTATGATCGAAGGCTGCAGCGGTGGCGGCGGAAGATATGACTTGGGCATTATGTACTATTCTCCTCAGATCTGGTGCAGTGATAATACCGATGCCATCAACAGAACTACCATACAGTATGGCAGCAGCTTGTTCTATCCTATTTCTACCGTAGGAAGTCATGTGTCCGTATGCCCCAATCATCAGACCCGCAGAGTGGTGCCTTTCCACACCAGAGCAGTGGTAGCAATGGCAGGAAGCTTCGGTTATGAGATGGATCTGCAGAAGCTTTCTGAGGAAGAGAAGGAGCAGGTAAAAGAACAGGTAAGACTTTATCACAAGTATTACGACTTAGTACATGAAGGAGATTATTACCGCTTGACTGCACCGGGAAAAGCCTCGTTCATGGCATGGGAGATCGTAAGTGAGGACAAGAAGGAAGCGCTGGTCAGCATTGTAATTACCGAAATCGAAGGTAATCGCTGCCCCAGATGGATTCAGATCAAAGGGCTGGATCCTGAAATGCAGTATGAGCTGGAGGATGGCTCGGTACATTATGGAAGTGATCTGATGTATGCAGGGCTGCAGGTAGCACCTGCACTGAAAGAATATGAGGCTTGCCAAATCTATTTAAAAGCATTAAATTGAATGAATGTACCAAAATCTAAAAATGTTGACTTGATATTTAGATTAACTAGCGGTAAAATAGAACAGGTTTTAAACAATTCGGTAGGGTCGGAGAGGAAAAGAAAATGAAGAACAAAAGAGTTGACACAATTGTTTCGTACCTGATCATAACAGCAGGATCGATTATCATGGCGGCGGGAATTTATTTTTTCAAGTTCCCCAATAATTTCTCCACAGGCGGAGTCAGTGCCATGTCCATGATTCTGGCAGCAGTTGCACCGGTGCTGACCGCGGCAGAGTACATGATGATCATTAACATACTCTTGCTGGTTGTAGGGCTTCTTGTATTCGGTAAAGGTTTTGCGTTTAAAACGATATACAGCAGCATGCTGATGTCCATATGCACGAGGGTATTTGAAGTAGTGATTCCTTTAGAGCATGCGCTGACGAATCAGAAACTGCTGGAACTGATTTTTGCAATTGGCCTGACCGCAGTGGGCAGTGCCCTGATTTTTAATGAAAAAGCTAGTTCAGGCGGAACCGACATTGTAGCAATGATTTTGAAAAAATACACGAATCTTAACATTGGCAGAGCGCTGTTATGTACAGATATTATTCTTGCCGTGGCCAGTTTCCGGGTATTTGATATTGAAACGGGTATGTTCTCAGTGTTGGGACTTATTATGAAAGCTTTTGTGGTGGATAATGTGATAGACGGTATCAACCTGAGCAAGTGCTTTACCATCATTACGGATAAAGACACGGAAATCTGTGATTATATCAATAAAGAGCTGCATAGAGGAGCTACCGTATCTGTGTGCTCCGGGGCTTTTACCGGCGAGAACCGTAAGATGATCATCACTGTACTTAACAGAGGACAGGCAGTACAGTTGAAGCAGTTTATCAAAGAAACAGACAAACATGCATTTACAGTAATTACTAACTCAAGCGATATTCTGGGTAAGGGATTCAGGACAGTAGTGTAAATATATTACTCGAAAGAGGATATGTGGCTAGATGGATAAGAAAAGATACATTGCAGAAAAATATATAGAGGAAGCAAAGCAGCTGCATAAAGAAAATATTGTCGTGGATGCCCACCTGGATCTGGCGGCAGAAATCTTTTACCGTCGGCTTGGCGGAGAAAAAGATATTATCCAAAACCGCTTTTTGGACAACTGGAAACATGCCGGATTGAACCTGATCGTATCTTCTGTTTTTGTAGAATCCCAATTGCTGCCGGCCATGGGTCTCTTAAATACCATGGATCAGATCGCGGCACTTTATGAGGAGTTAGACTCTCTGGACGATGAATTGATGATCGTAAAGAGCAAGGAGGATCTGCGCAGACTGAAAACCAATCATAAAATCGGAATTCTGCTTTACATGGAAGGACTGGATTGCATAGGCGATCATGTTTCCCTATTAAGAGCATTGTACGAAATGGGCGTGAGAGGTGCTTCTCTGACATGGAGTCGTCAGAACATGCTGGCTACAGGAAGCGGAGGTTCCAGAGACAAAGAGAATCCCAAAGGCGGGCTCACGAAAGCAGGAAGAGCAGTAATTCGATATATGGAAGACCATCATATGTTCGTGGATGTCAGCCATATCAATGACGACGGATTTTATGAAATAGCAGAATTCGCCGCTAAGCCATTCATTGCATCTCATTCCAATGCAAGAACTGTTCAGTATGCCCATAGAAATCTGGGGGATGACCAGATGGAGATTTTGAAGAACGCCGGTGGAATCATGGGGCTCAATGCTGCAGGCTGTTTTGTAGGAGTGAAAAATGAGACTGCCACGGAAGAGGACTGTCTGAACGGGCTTTGCAGGCAGGTGGAGTATGAAGTGGGCAAAATCGGCTCTAAGCATGTCGGTTTTGGTTTTGATCTTTGCGATTCCTATTATCGCGCACTGCCATCTTTTCCGGTAAAGAACTATGTGGAAGAGGATTGCCTGACTTCTCACGCGCAGATGATTGAATTGACGGCACTGTTATTACAGAGAGGGATGAGTAAGGAAGATGTGATTAATGTCATCGGAGGGAATTTTTATCGTTACTTCATGAGCGTGCTGCCTGAATAAAAAATGCATGACTGAGAGGAAACGTGTTTTTACGGTTTTTCCGGAAAAAAGGTGTTGACATTCCCTGAAAAGAAGACTATACTAAAGATGAACTGAATGATAATTACTGGATAAAGAGTGGACGCGTGCCACTCTTTCTTGTATGTATGGATAGGAAAGGAATGGTGAGGAATGTCCAGAAGAGATGATTATGAAGCAAAGACAGAAGCGCTTCTCTCCCCCATTGCACAGGCAAACGGTGTGGAAATCTATGATGTGGAGTATGTCAAGGAAGGTTCGGACTGGTATCTGAGGGCATACATTGACAAGCCGGAAGGTGTCAATATTATCGATTGTGAAAATGTGAGCCGTGCGCTTTCTGAGGCTCTGGACAGAGAGGACTTCATTCCGGATGCCTATATTCTGGAAGTCAGCAGCCCGGGACTGGGCAGAACACTTAAGAAAGATAAGCACCTTTTAAAGAGCATCGGCGAAGAGGTGGAGATCAAGCTGTTCAAGCCCATTGACAAATGTAAGGAATTTGCCGGCGTGCTGACAGGTTTTGACGAGAAGCAGATTACGATTCTGGAAGGGGAGATTTCCAGAACTTTTGAACGAAGCGAGATTGCACTGATCAGATTAGCACTGGATTTTTAAATAAGAATGGAGGAAACGTAAGAAAATGAACAAAGAATTAATGGAAGCACTGGATATTCTGGAGAAGGAGAAAGAGATCAGCAAAGATACTCTTTTTGAAGCAATTGAGAATTCTCTGGTAACAGCCTGCAAGAACCACTTCGGAAAAGCAGATAATGTCAAGGTAGAGATCAACCGTGAGACATGTGATTTCCTGGTGTATGCAGAGAAGGAAGTAGTGGAGACCGGGGATGATGTGGAAGATGATTGTCTGCAGATCGCTTTGGAGGACGCAAGAGAGATTTCTGCTAAGGCTTCCGTAGGAGATATTATCCATGTAGAGATTAAGTCTAAGGAATTCGGACGTATCGCTACCCAGAATGCCAAGAACGTTATCTTGCAGAAAATCCGTGAGGAAGAAAGAAGCGTAATCTACAATCAGTATTTTGAAAAAGAGAAAGATGTGATGACCGGTGTGGTACAGCGTTACGTAGGACGTAACATCAGTATCAACCTGGGCAAGGCAGACGCTATGTTAAGCGAAAGTGAGCAGGTAAAAGGTGAGGTATTCAGACCTACCGAGCGTATCAAGGTATATGTTCTGGAAGTAAAGAATACACCTAAAGGACCTCGCATCAATGTAAGCCGCACCCATCCGGAACTGGTCAAGAGACTGTTCGAAGAGGAAGTTACCGAAATCAGAGAAGGTGTCGTAGAGATCAAGAGTATTGCAAGAGAAGCCGGAAGCCGTACCAAGATTGCAGTATGGAGCAACAACCCTAATGTAGATGCCGTTGGCGCCTGCGTAGGCATGAACGGTGCCAGAGTAAACGCTATTGTGGAAGAGCTTCACGGTGAAAAGATTGATATCGTCACATGGGATGAGAACCCCGGTAATCTGATTCAGAATGCATTATCACCGGCTAAGATCGTAGCAGTATTTGCAGATCCCGATGATAAGACTGCTAAAGTAGTCGTACCTGATTATCAGCTGTCTCTGGCCATAGGTAAAGAGGGCCAGAATGCAAGACTGGCAGCAAGACTTACAGGGTACAAGATTGATATCAAGTCAGAGACACAGGCAAAGGATGCCCCCGGATTCCGTTATGAAGACTACATCGATTATGATGAGGATTATGAAGAAGAGGAATACGAGGAAGGCAGTTTCGACGGAGAGGAATAGTAAGGATGGCTAAGAAGGTTCCTTTGAGACAGTGTGTAGGCTGCGGTGAGATGAAAGGCAAGAAAGAGATGCTGAGAGTCTTAAAGACCGTGGAAGGGCACATTTGTCTGGATGCAACAGGCAAAAAGAACGGAAGAGGCGCATATCTTTGTAAACAAGAGGATTGTTTATTAAAGGCCCGTAAGAACAGAGGCCTGGAGCGCTCTTTCAAGATGAGTATTCCGGATGAGGTGTACGATGACCTGGAAAAGGAGTTTGCAGCCCTGAAGAAGGAGTTTGAAAAGTTTGAGGCAAAATAAAGTATTGTCAACGCTTGGACTTGCGGCAAGAGGGCGTAATGTAGTGAGCGGAGAATTGCAGACATTGAATGCAGTAAAGGACGGTTCGGCCATGCTGGTTATCGTAGCAGAGGATGCATCGGAGAATACCAGAAAGCTGTTTACTGATAAATGCAGCTTCTATCAGGTTCCTTTAAAGCTCTATGGCACCAGGGAAGAACTGGGGCGGGTCATTGGTAAGGACATGAGATCGTCTCTGGCGATTGTCAATGCAGGATTGGCACAGAGCGTTATCGGATATCTGGAAGCTTAAAAACAGACAGTAGAATGGAGGTAGTTAGCGTGGCGAAAGTCAAAGTACACGAACTGGCAAAAGAGATAAACAAAAACAGTAAAGATATAATAAATTTCTTACAGAAAAAGGGAGTAGAGGTGAAAGCAGCCCAAAGTTCCCTGGAGGATGATATAGTAACGATGGTGCGTAAAGAATTTTCTAATGAAAGTGAATCAGAAGTAAAAGTACAGACAGCTTCCCAGGAAAGAGCTGAGGCTCCTAAGACAGCAGAAAATTCCAAAGAAGCAGGAGAAGAGAACGGTAAAGAGTCAGATACTCCGAAAAAGAAAAAGAAGATTATTTTTGTAAGTAATCCGCAGAATTCTAATATTCCCGGACAGAGATCCCAGCAGGGAACTTCACGTCAGGGCAGCGGACAGAGAAACTACAGTTCCCAGAGCGGTTATTCCACACAGGGTGGTTATACCGGTTCCGGCAACTATAGTTCCCAGGGAAGTAAGCAGGCACAGAGCAGCCGTACAGGTCAGAGCAGCCGTACAGGTCAGAGCAGCCGTTCCGCCCAGAGTGGTCAGAGCGGACAGAATAATAAGGGAAAGGCACAGCAGGCACCGGTACGTCCGATTAAGCCGCTGACACCTCCTTCTCCCACTCCCAGTGTACAGATGGTGCCGCCTAAGGCTCAGCCGCCCAAGGCGCGTCCGGTAGCTGAGAAGCCTGTGGAGGAAGCTGTTAAGACGGCCGCACAGGTTATGGCAGAAAACGTGGAGACCAAGGCAGCAGCCCCTGTAGAAGCAAAGGAAGTAATTGCAGCAGAAACAAGAACTGTGGAGAAAGAAAACAAACCTTTTGAGCAGAAGGGTGCTGACAGACAGGAAAGAAACCAGGAGGGACGTTTCCAGGACAACAGAAACAGAGAGAATCGTTCTCAGGATAACAGAAACCGTGACGGTCGTGGTCAGGAAAATCGTAGTCAGGACGGCCGCAGACAGGATGGCCGCGGCTTCGGTCAGAATAGAGAACAGAATGGTGATCGTGGCCAGGGCGGAAGATATCAGGGAAATGGTGAGAATCGTTTCCGCGATGGACGTAACCAGGATGGCCGTTCCCAGGGGCGTTTCAATGGTGCAAACAAAGGAGGAGCAGATAATGGCAGATCTTCCTACAACAAGGATGGTTCTCAGAAACCTTCCAGATCTGGCTTCGAAGGTGGCCAGGGTGAGCGCCGCGGTGGCGGCAGCAGCCAGGGCGGTGGCCGTGGTTTTGGCGGTGATCGCCGCGATAGCAGAGCCGGTGGAGGACAGGGAGATAGATTCCGCGATAAGTCATCGTCTAAAGGATTCGCGGCAGAAACTCCTGCAAAAGACATCGAGAAAAAGCGTGAAGAAGAAAAGAGACGCTTCAGTCAGGAGAAAGATAAGCGCAACCGCAAAGATCTGATGTATGAAGAGGAAGAAGTGCAGAAGAACAAACCCGGCCGCTTTATCAAGCCTGAGAAGAAGAAAGAAGAAGTAGTAGAAGAGGTAATCAAAGTTATTACACTTCCTGAGACGATTACCATTAAGGATCTGGCGGAGAAGATGAGAATGCAGCCTGCTGCTATCATTAAGAAGCTGTTCCTGCAAGGCAAGATTGTAACTGTGAACCAGGAGATTTCTTATGAAGATGCTGAGAATATCGCAATGGAATATGAGATCCTCTGTGAAAAAGAAGAAAAAGTTGACGTTATCGAAGAGTTATTGAAAGAGGATGAGGAATCCGAGGATGATCTGGTGGAAAGACCTCCTGTAGTCTGCGTAATGGGTCACGTTGACCATGGTAAGACCTCTCTGCTGGATGCTATCCGTAAGACCAACGTAACCGATAAGGAAGCAGGCGGTATTACCCAGCATATCGGTGCATATACCGTAAATGCAGGAGGCCGTAAGATTACTTTCCTGGATACTCCCGGACATGAAGCATTTACTGCTATGCGTATGCGTGGTGCAAATTCAACAGATATCGCCATTCTTGTAGTTGCAGCAGATGACGGTGTTATGCCTCAGACCGTTGAGGCGATTAACCATGCCAAGGCTGCAGGTATCGAAATCATTGTAGCAGTGAATAAGATTGATAAACCTTCAGCTAATATCGAGCGTGTAAAACAGGAACTGACCGAGTATGAACTGGTCAGTGAAGACTGGGGCGGAAGCACAGTATTTGCACCGGTATCTGCCAAGACCGGAGAAGGAATTGAACAGTTGTTGGAAATGATTCTGCTGACTGCTGATATCATGGAACTGAAAGCCAATCCTAAGAGAAAAGCAAGAGGTCTTGTGATCGAAGCACAGCTGGATAAGGGAAGAGGTCCCGTGGCTACCGTTTTGATCCAGAAAGGTACGCTGCATGTAGGTGATTTCGTTTCCGCAGGTTCCTGCCACGGTAAGGTAAGAGCTATGGTAGATGACAAGGGCAGAAGGGTAAAAGAAGCCGGTCCTTCTACACCTGTAGAAATCCTGGGTCTGTCAGATGTACCCAGTGCAGGTGAAGTCATCCTGTCGCATGACAGTGATAAAACAGCAAAATCTTATGCTGAGACATATTTGGCTCAGAATAAGGAAAAAATGTTGGAGGAGACGAAGTCCAGAATGTCTCTGGATGATCTGTTCTCCCAGATTCAGGAAGGCAATCTGAAAGAACTGAACCTGATTGTCAAAGCTGACGTTCAGGGCAGCGTAGAAGCTGTAAAACAGTCTCTGATGAAACTGTCTAATGAAGAAGTAGTAGTCAAATGTATCCATGGTGGTGTAGGTGCCATCAACGAATCTGATGTAATGCTGGCAACTGCTTCCAGTGCTATCATCATTGGCTTTAATGTACGTCCTGATGCAACAGCCAAGGCTACTGCTGAAAGAGAAGGTGTAGACATGCGCCTGTACAAGGTAATCTATCAGGCGATCGAAGATATTGAAGCTGCTATGAAGGGTATGTTAGATCCTGTATTTGAGGAGAAAGTGATCGGCCATGCCGAAGTACGTCAGATCTTCAAAGCATCTGCTATCGGTAACATTGCAGGTTCCTACGTTCTGGACGGTATCTTCCAGAGGGGCTGCAAGGTACGTATCAGCCGTGAAGGTAAGCAGATTTACGAAGGCAGTCTGGCTTCTCTGAAGAGATTCAAGGATGATGTGAAAGAAGTTAAGTCAGGCTTCGAATGTGGTCTGGTATTTGACGGATTTGACCAGATGCAGGAATTGGATATCGTAGAAGCTTATATCATGGTTGAGGTACCACGATAATAAGACCTTATCGGGAAGAATCGCTTTGGCGATTCTTCCCGTGGGCATCAGGGATAGTGAAAAAGGAGTTATATGAGAAAAAATAGTGTTAAGAATACCCGTATTAACGGGGAAGTGCAGAAGGTTCTGGCAGAAGTAATCAGGGGAGAAATTAAGGATCCCAGAATCAGTCCGCTGACCAGTGTGGTAGCTGTGGAAGTGGCACCGGACTTAAAGAGCTGTAAGGCATGGATCAGTGTACTGGGGGGAGAAGAAGCCAGAGAGGCTACTTTACAGGGACTGAAAAGCGCAGAAGGATTTATTAAGTCAAGACTGGCTAAAACCATAAATCTGCGAAATACACCGAACATTACTTTTGTAATGGATCAGTCCATTGAGTATGGGGTGAACATGTCCAGAAAGATTGATGAAGTTATGGGGAATAAAGAATCGGAAGAGGATAGTGAGGAATAATTGATCTGCGTGAAGTAAGTCCCTGCTTTCCCGGCATCATGCAGGCAGCAGGGAACTTATCAGCGAATAGATGAGACAGGAGCGTCTTATATATAAGGAGGAAACAACATGAATATTCTAAATGAGTGTAAGGATGCCAGTACAATTGGGATTGGCGGACACATTCGTCCTGATGGAGATTGTGTTGGTTCATGTCTGGCATTATATCAATATTTGAAAAAATGTATGCCGAACACATACATAAAGGTTTTTTTGGAAAAGCCCGCTGAGATTTTCAGCGAGATCAAAGGCTTTGAGGAAATTGACACGGAATGTGCAGAGAATACCACATTTGATGTGTTCTTCTGCCTGGACTGTGCCCAGGAGAGACTGGGAAGCAGTTCTAAATATTTTGAAGATGCGGTCAAAACTATCAATATAGACCATCATATCAGCAATTTGGGATGCGGTACAGTGAACTATGTGATGCCCAAAGCAAGTTCTACCAGTGAGCTTATTTATGATCTGATTGATAAGGAGCAGTTGGACTGCGATTTAGCGAAAGCTATTTACATTGGTATTATTCATGATACGGGTGTATTCCAGTATTCCAATACTGCTCCGGAAACATTGGAAAAGGCTGCAAAGCTGATCTCCTTTGGATTTGATTTCCCGAGACTGATTGAAGAGACTTTTTATCAGAAAACATACCGCCAATCTCAAATCATGGGAAGGGCACTGATCGAGAGCATGCGTTTCCTAAGCGGCAGAGGTATTGTCAGCTGTATGACCCGTCAGATGATGGAGTTTTATGGTGCGGAACCGTCTGACCTGGATGGCATCGTTAACCACCTGCGCAACATTAAGGATGTGGATTGTGCTATATTCATGTATCAGACAGATGTGCTGGAATATAAAGTAAGCCTGCGTTCCAATGAGAATGTAGATGTGTCTAAGGTGGCGGCTTATTTTGGAGGCGGCGGTCACATGCGTGCAGCAGGCTGCACTATGAAAGGGACTTTCCATGACTGTGTCAACAACCTGTCATTGCATATTGAAAAGCAATTGAAGGAGAAGGAATGTTAAACGGTATTATTAATGTATATAAAGAAGCAGGATATACTTCTCATGATGTTGTAGCTAAGATGCGGGGAATCTGCGGACAGAAGAAAATTGGTCATACCGGTACCCTGGATCCTGAGGCGATAGGTGTCCTTCCGGTGTGTCTGGGAAGCGGCACCAAGCTCTGTGATATGCTTGCTGACAGAGATAAAGAATACGAGGCGTGGCTGCTTCTCGGAGTGACTACGGATACACAGGATACTACGGGACAGATTCTGGAAGAGAAAGAAGTAAATTGTACTGAAAATGAAGTACGCCAAACGATATTAGGCTTCCGGGGAGAATATCTGCAGGTACCGCCCATGTATTCCGCCCTTAAGGTTAATGGGAAAAAGCTGTATGAACTTGCAAGAGCGGGCAAAGAAGTGGAGCGTCAGGCCAGATCTGTTACCATCCATGAGATTGAGATTCTTAAGATGGAGCTTCCCAGGGTATTGATTCGGGTCGTTTGTTCCAAGGGCACTTATATCAGGACACTTTGTGACGACATTGGAAGAAAGCTGGGCTGTGGCGGTGCTATGGAATTGCTGAAAAGGACAAGGGTGGGCGAATTTGCCATAGATCGAGCACTGACATTGCAGGATTTGCAGGCGCTCAAGCTTCATGGGCAATTGGAAGGAGTGGTTCGCAGCGTGGACGAATGTTTTGCGCAGTATTCTTCCCTTCATGTGATCCGAGAGCATCAGAAGCTGATTGACAATGGCAATTCTTTTTATCCTGACCATACAGTAGAAAAAAAGAAATACAAAGAAGGCCAATGGGTTAGGGTATACAACGAAGAGGAACGTTTCTACGGCATCTATGCATGGGAAGAGAGCAGACATTGGTACAAACCGGTAAAGATGTTTTTATAAGTACACAAATGGACAAGCTGGAGGAAATATGGAAATTATAGCCGATACAACACAATTTTATCTGAAGAGAGAGACCGCTGTGGCAATCGGTAAATTTGATGGACTCCATATCGGCCACAGGCGACTTTTAGAGGAAATTCTGGAGCAAAAGAAAAAGGGGCTGGCGGCTTGCGTTTTTACTTTTGATCCGGCGCCGGCAGTGCTTTTCGGATTAAGTGACGGAAAAGAACTGACAACGCGGGAGGAAAAGAGAGTACTTCTTGAAAGAATAGGTGTGGATATTCTCATAGAATTTCCTCTGACAGGGGAAACAGCAGCTATGGCGCCGGAAGAGTTCGTTGGGGAAATTCTGGTAAAACAGATGAATGTCAGGTTTATTGCAGCAGGAACGGATTTATCCTTTGGTGCCGGAGGCAAAGGAAATGCCGTACTGCTTGAGAAAATGGCAGAGGAGTTTGAGTACGAGGTTAAAACCATCGAAAAAATCAGGTTTGATGATCAGGAGATCAGCTCTACTTATGTGCGAGAGCAGGTAGAAGCGGGGAACATGCTGCTTACAGAGCAGCTTCTCGGAAGACCGTACTCCTTTGTGGGACAAGTAGTACATGGCAACCGTATCGGCAGGACTCTTGGAATGCCAACTGTAAATCTGTTGCCTGCTGCAAGCAAACTGGTTCCGCCAAACGGCGTATATTACTCCGGTGTGCTTTACCATGGAAAACGCTACAGGGCTATCAGTAATGTAGGATACAAACCTACGGTTACGCAAGAGCGGGTGTTGGGAGTAGAATCGTATCTTTATGATTTCCATGAGGAGATCTATGGGACTGAAATTGAAGTCAGCCTTTACGAATTTAGGCGGCCGGAGAGACGGTTCGACAGCTTGGACGAATTAAAGGAACAGTTGAAATTGGATATTGCTGCAGGTGCAGAGTGGAGCAGATAAAAATTAAACGGGCTGAGCAGAATAACTGAGGGATCAGATATTCTGCTCAGCTCTTTAATTGTACAAAAGAACGAATTTCGTACAAAAATGGGGAAAAAATCTGGGAAATTGCGGATAAACAGTTGACAGATCCTGTAGAGGGCTGTTATAATTTGTGACGTAGGTTGTTAACAAAGTTGTAACAAAGTTGTAACGAGAGATTAAAGAATAGAAAGGCCCTGTAATGAATAAATTATTATTATGTAAGAAAGTGTGGATAATCGGTACTTGTGTAACTCTTGCATTCGGTGCTCCCATGGAAGCAATGGCAGCTGAGATGCTGGTAGCCAAAAATGTGCTGCAGACAGCAGGCGCCGGGAGTCTTCTGGCCGGCAGCAAGACTACAGAGGAATACATAGCTATCGCAAAGGAAGCTAAGGGCGCTTCCTGGGGCTATACCAATCTGGGACTGGCTCATGTAGAGTCCGGCAACCTGAATATCAGAGAGACTCCTTCCACAAGCGGAAAACTGGCAGGCAAGCTTCCAAAGAACGCAGCATGTGAGGTTCTTGAAATTATTGACGGCTGGGCTCATATTACTTCAGGAGAAGTGGAAGGCTATGTAAGTGCAGAGTATCTGTTTACGGGTCCTGAAGCTGTTCTGGCAGCAAGAGACCTGGTAAAGACTGTGGCAAGAGTGACTACGAACGGTGTTAACGTACGAGATGACGCAAGTCTTGACAGTAAAGTATATACGCAGGTGCCTGAGGGAGAAGAGCTGGAGTATCTGGAAGACCTGGGTGAATGGGTAAAAGTATCCATTGATGGAGAAGATGCATATATATCCGCAGAGTATGTGGTCGTAGAGTCTAAGTTGAATACAGCGATTACCATGTCTGAACTTTTGTATGGACAAGGTGTTTCCGACGTCAGAGTTGACCTGGTAGAATATGCTAAGAAGTTTTTGGGCAATCCTTATGTATGGGGCGGTACCAGCCTTACAAAGGGTGCCGATTGCTCCGGATTCGTACAGAGCGTATTTAAGCACTACGGTATCAGCTTAAGCCGCACCTCCCGTGAACAGGCCAAGAACGGTACAAAGATCAGTGCCTCTGATTTAAAGCCCGGTGATCTTGTTTTTTATTCAAATAGCAGCGGTACCATCAACCATGTGGCCATTTATATCGGTGGCGGACAGGTAATCCATGCCAGCAATCCTAAGAGTGGTATTAAGATCAGCAAATATAATTATCGTACACCTGCAAAATGTGTCAGTGTGATCAAAGATTAAAGATAGCTGCGCCATTATGTTTGAGCAGAAAAGAATTTAAAATTGTTGTTTACTTTTTGTATATCTTGTGTTATGATATTTTAGTATGAGTTAAGCCAAATATGGCTTGAGCCGGTGCTCAGGTTCGGGATACTCCGACCCAGCCTTAGGACGCGGCGTTAATTATTTTATTTAGGAGGATATTACAATGATTTCCAAAGAGAAGAAGACAGCTATTATCAATGAGTATGCAAGAACTGCCGGTGATACCGGTTCACCTGAGGTTCAGGTAGCAGTTCTGACCGCAAGAATTCAGGAGCTTACCGAGCATCTGAAAGAGAACCCCAAGGATCATCATTCCCGTCGTGGTATGCTGAAGATGGTAGGTCAGAGACGTGGTCTGCTTGGTTATCTGAAGAAGAAGGATATCGCAAGATATCGTGCTCTGATTGAAAAACTGGGTCTCAGAAAATAATCATTGGTTTGAGGGCGGAGCAGGTCCGATTAGATTCGGCCTCTCCGTTTTCTTGCGTAAAAGGAAATTTTTCTTAGCGCAGTGCTAAAGTGACATGCGGAGCGGAACTGAATCCCGAGACCGCTGAAAAGAATATGTGGAACCGGTAGGTGTTACCTGTTTTTTTCAGTAGTTTCGGTATCTTCTGTTCCGCGCAAAGGCCGCACGATGCGGCAGATGACAGCCGTGAGAAACGGTAAAGCAGATAGCCGTAAGAGACGGCAGAATGGAGGATACTATGTACCAGACTTATTCAATGGAACTGGCTGGCCGCACACTTTCTGTAGACATCAATCGTGTGGGCAAGCAGGCAAATGGTTGTGCATTTATGCACTATGGCGATACCACAGTACTGTGTACCGCAACTGCATCTGAGAAGCCCAGAGAAGGAATCGACTTCTTCCCTCTGAGCGTAGAATACGAAGAGAAGCTTTATGCCGTAGGTAAGATTCCCGGAGGCTTCAACAAGAGAGAAGGCAAGGCAAGTGAGAATGCAATTCTGACCAGCCGTGTTATTGACAGACCTATGCGTCCCTTATTCCCTAAGGATTACCGCAATGACGTAACCCTGAACACCATGGTTATGAGCGTGGATCCTGATTGCCGTCCTGAGCTGGTGGCTATGCTGGGTGCTGCAATTTCAACATGCATTTCCGATATTCCTTTTGACGGTCCCTGCGCTATGACCCAGGTAGGTATGATTGATGGCGAATTCATCATCAACCCGTCTCAGGAGCAGTGGAAGAACGGTGACCTGAATCTGACCGTTGCTTCTACCAAAGAAAAAGTAATCATGATCGAAGCAGGAGCTAACGAGATTCCTGAAGCTAAGATGATCGAGGCTATTTACCGGGCTCATGAGGTAAACCAGACCATCATCGCTTTCATCGACAAGATTGTAGCTGAAGCAGGCAAGCCGAAGCATGAATATACAAGCTGCGCAATTCCTGCTGAAATGTTCGAGGAGATGAAGAAACTGGTTACTCCGGAAGAGATGGAAGTAGCTGTATTTACTGATGATAAGCAGACCCGTGAAGGCAACATCCGCGAGATCACTGCTAAGCTGGAAGAAGCTTTTGCAGAGAACGAAGAGTGGCTGGCTATCCTGGGCGAAGCTGTATATCAGTATGAGAAGAAGACCGTTCGTAAGATGATCTTAAAAGATCACAAGCGTCCTGACGGCCGTGAGATTACCCAGATCCGTCCTCTGGCTGCAGAAGTAGACATTATCCCCAGAGTACATGGTTCTGCCATGTTCACCCGTGGACAGACTCAGATCTGTAATGTCTGCACATTGGCTCCTTTATCCGAGCAGCAGAAGATCGATGGTTTGGATGAAAATGAAGTAAGCAAGAGATATATGCATCATTACAATTTCCCTTCCTACTCTGTAGGTGAGACAAAGCCCTCCAGAGGACCGGGACGTCGTGAAATCGGTCATGGTGCACTGGCTGAGAGAGCACTTATTCCTGTACTTCCCAGCGAAGAGGAATTCCCTTATGCTATCCGTACCGTATCCGAGACTTTCGAGTCCAACGGTTCTACCTCCATGGCATCTACCTGTGCTTCCTGCATGTCCCTGATGGCAGCAGGTGTTCCCATCAAGAAGATGGTAGCAGGTATCTCCTGTGGTCTGGTAACCGGTGAGACCGATGACGATTTCGTACTTCTTACAGATATCCAGGGTCTGGAAGACTTCTTCGGAGACATGGACTTCAAGGTAACCGGAACTACCGAAGGTATCACTGCTATCCAGATGGATATTAAGATTCATGGTCTGACAAGACCTATCGTAGAAGGTGCTATCGCAAGATGTCGTGAAGCAAGACTGTACATCATGGACAATTGCATGAAGCCTGCTATCGGGGCTCCCAGAACTGAAGTTGGCCCTTACGCTCCTAAGATCATATCTATTCAGATCGATCCTGAGAAGATCGGTGAAGTAGTAGGTCAGCGTGGTAAGACCATTAACGAGATCATTGCCCGTACCAACGTTAAGATCGATATCACCGATGACGGCAAGGTATCTGTCTGCGGAACTGATAAGGAAATGATGGACAAGGCTGTAGAAATGATCAAGATCATTACCACAGAATTTGAAGAAGGCCAGATTTTCAGAGGTAAAGTAGTAAGCATCAAGGAGTTCGGTGCATTCATCGAGTTCGCTCCCGGCAAGGAAGGTATGGTTCATATCTCGAAGATCGCAAGAGAGAGAATCAACCGTGTTGAAGATGTGCTGACACTGGGTGATATGGTTACTGTTGTTTGTCTTGGCAAAGACAAGATGGGACGTATCAGCTTCTCTATGAAAGATGTTGCGCAGAAATAAATCTGAGTAAAAATATAAAGTAAAATAGCCACCGACAGTTGATTGATTTGACTGTTGGTGGTATTATTTTTACATGGGATCATTGAGATAAAGGAGACAAAGAAATGGATTTAATGGAATTATTAAAAACAAGAAGAACATACCGCAGATTTGAACAAAAAGAGATTTCCAAGGAAATCGTGGACGAGATTCTCGTAGCAGCCAGGCTGGCCTCCAGTGCTGCCAATAAGCAGCCCTTAAGCTATGTAGTGATTCAGGGCAAGGAGAAAGTAGATAAAGTATTTTCTTACACCAGATGGGCAGGATATCTGCCGCCTGAACAGGGACAGCCCAAGGAAGATGAACAGCCGACGCTGTTTATTGCTGTGGTAGAAAATCTGGATATCAACAAGGATTGTGACACCGACGCAGGGCTTGCAATCTCTAATATGACGCTGGCAGCCTGGAATCATGGAGTGGGCAGTTGTATGATTGGGGCATGCAATAAGCCGGTATTGTCTGAAATGTTCGGACTTAACGAGAACCAAAAGCTTCATACAGTGGTTGCGTTCGGTTATCCTTCTCACGTAAGCCGCATTGAAGATATTGAAAATCCGGCGGATCCCAATGCAGTGAAATATTATTTAGATGAAAATCGTGATTATGTAGTGCCAAAGAGAAAATTGGAAGATGTTGTGAGGTATCTGTAGTAAGCAGACGGTATTATGTAAACACTAAAGGCGGTTACTCATTTTACACTTTTTTTAGAAATGTTTAGAAAGAGGATATTGTAAATATCAGAATATGGGAGTAGGATAATGGAAAGAGATGCAGAAGAAGCTGCAGAATGAGAGGCTGAAAGATGAGAGAGAAGTTAAGTCAATTTATGCGTGGCAGATATGGAAATGACAGATTTAATCAGTTTTTGATGATTGTGGCGCTGGTGTGTCTGGTATTATCCATGTTTGGTCTGAATGTTTTTTATCTGATTGCATTGCTTTTCATGATTTATGCATATTACAGGATGTTTTCCAGGAAAATATATCAGAGAGCCGGTGAGAATCAGTGGTATCTGCAGAAAGAGATGAAGGTCAAAAACTGGTTAGGCAGTAAGAAGAAACAGCTTGTGCAGAGCAAGACCCATCACATTTATAAATGTCCTAATTGTAAACAGAAGATAAGAGTGCCGAGAGGTCGGGGAAAGATTGAAATCCGTTGTCAGAAATGTGGAACGAAATTTATCAAAAAGAGCTGACGGAGGTGCTTCATGTTTGGATATATCATCGTCAATAAGGCGGAGATGAAATTTAAGGAATTTGATGTATATCACTCCTACTATTGCGGTTTGTGTCGGAAACTGAAAGAGAAATATGGTGCTGCGGGACAGCTTTCTTTGAGCTATGATATGACTTTCCTGCTGATGCTTTTGTCGGGGCTTTATGAGCCCCGGACAGAGGTATCAAGCTGTAAATGTATTGCACATCCCTTTGAAAATCATGCCACCAGAATCAACATCTTCACTGATTATATGGCTGATATGAATGTGCTTTTTACCTACTATAAATGCCTGGATGATTGGGAAGATGAAAAGAAGGCTTTGAAGCTGGTATATGGCAAGATTTTGGAGGGCAAGACCAAAAAAGCGCGTCAGATGTATATGGACAAGTTTCGTAAGATAGATTTGCTGATGCATGATATGACTGAGATGGAGAAATCCGGTAAGGCAGACATTGATACCATGGCCGGGCTTTTCGGACAGATTATGACACAGATCGTAGTTAGCAGGGAAGATGAATGGACTGAGAATTTATCCAGGTTTGCTTTTTATCTTGGTAAATTTATTTATCTGATGGATGCCTACGAAGACGTGGAGACAGATATCAAAAAGGGCACCTATAATCCTCTGAAAAAGAAATTTGACTGTCCCGACTTTGAAGAAGAATGCAGAACCATATTGACCATGATGATGTCGGAATGCTGTAAAGAGTTTGAAAAACTTCCCATACTGGAAAATGTTGAAATTTTGCGGAATATATTGTATTCTGGAGTATGGTATCGTTATGAGACAGTAAGAGAAAAAAGAGGTCAGTCAAAAGGAGATGTACATGAATGATCCATATAGCGTCCTGGGCGTGACCAGGAACGCCTCAGAAGAAGAGATTAAAAAAGCATATAAAGCGTTGAGCCGTAAGTATCATCCCGATGCAAATATCAACAATCCCAATAAGGATCAGGCGGAGGAGAAGTTTAAGGAGATTCAGGCTGCTTATCAGCAGATTATGAAAGAACGGACGGAAGGCTACAGTGGTTATGACCCGGGAAGCTCCAGAGGATATGGCGGGACAGGGTACGGAGGAGCGGGG
Source organism: Lachnospiraceae bacterium (assembly GCA_017620975.1). Next base: position 77,571 of record JAGAUD010000012.1, read on the forward strand.
TATGGCAGCTCAGGCTACGGCGGCTCAGGCTACGGCGGACAGGGCGGTTACGGATCAGATCCTTTTGGCGGTTTCGGCGGCTTCGGTGGTTTTGGTGGGGGCTATAGTTCCGGAAGCAGTACCGGATACGAGGAGGAACCTCATCTGCGTGCAGCAGGCAATTATATCCGAAACGGTTACTATAAAGAAGCGCGTAACGCGCTTGATGATATGGGGCAGCAGGAGCGTAATGCCAGATGGTATTATTACAGCGCCATAGCCCATTCCGGAATGGGCAATAATGTGGCGGCGCTGGAGCATGCCAGACGTGCAAGCGCGATGGAACCCGGCAATGCAGATTATCAAAGCCTGATACGCAGATTTGAAAGCGGCGGTACCTGGTATGAGCAGAGACAGGCTGCTTATGGTTATCCTACTTTCGGCAGCAGCGATATCTGCATGAAACTGTGTATCGCCAACATGATATGTAATTTCTGCTGTGGTGGAGGTATGTGTTGTGGCGGCGTACCCTGCTAAAGTATATTGCGAGCGTAAATAAGCGGGCTATTAATCCGTATCTTTCTATACGCATAAAAAATTTTTTCACCGGGAATGTAAGGCAGACAGCCGCTTTGCGCCCGGTTACTTTGTGAGAAGCGAAAAAAGCTATTGCATTTTGTTCGAGCATTTACTATAATAGATACACAAGATATTGATGCGAGACAAAAGCGAAACACTAAATGCAGTACTAAAGTACGAGAAAAGAACTATATGTATGAATTCGCGGCCGTATCTGGACTAACAGGTGCGGCCGCAAATTGTGCGGGAAAGGGATTGATTTAAAGTGATGAAGATTCAGAAGAGAGACGGACGGGTAGTGCCTTATGAGGCGGAGAAAATTGTAGCAGCCATCGGTAAGGCCAACAATGAGGTAGAAGAGAAAGAGCGCGCCAGCGAAGCAATTATTGAAGAGATTCTGTCAGATGTTGAGAAGCTTCAGAAGGACAAGCTTACAGTCGAGAGAATCCAGGATATGATTGAGGAAGATCTGGTAAAGCACAATAAGTATACTCTTGCTAAGAAATATATCGTATACCGCTATCAGAGAAGTCTCCTTCGTAAGTCCAATACTACGGATGAATCCATCCTCAAGCTGATACGGAATGAGAACAAGGAGCTGGCAGAAGAGAATTCCAATAAGAATACGAGATTAGCTTCTACCCAGCGTGATTATATTGCAGGAGAAGTATCAAGGGATGTAACCAGAAGACTTTTGCTGCCGGAGCATATTGCCCTGGCTCATGATAACGGTGTGCTTCATTTTCATGATGCAGACTATTTTATCCAGCCTATTTTTAACTGCTGCCTGATCAATATTCAGGATATGCTGGACAATGGTACCTCTATCAACGGGAAGATGATAGAATCTCCTAAGAGCTTCCAGGTGGCGTGTACTGTAACCACACAGATTATTGCTGCAGTTGCAAGCAACCAGTATGGCGGACAGTCTGTCAATATCAAGCATTTAGGTAAATATCTGAGAAAGAGTCGTGAAAAGTTCAGAGCACAGCTGATAGAGGAATTTGGAGACAGTATGGATCAGGAGACCATGGAGAAAGTAGTGGAACTGCGTCTTAGAGATGAACTTAGAAGTGGAGTCCAGACCATCCAGTATCAGATCAATACTTTAATGACTACCAATGGACAGTCTCCTTTTGTGACATTATTCTTACATATTGATGATACAGATGAGTATGTGGAAGAGACTGTTATGATCATCGGGGAGATACTGCGCCAGCGTATTCAGGGCACCAAGAATGAGCAGGGTGTATATGTGACACCTGCTTTCCCTAAGCTGGTCTATGTACTGGATGAGAATAACTGCTTAAAAGGCGGTAAATATGATTATGTGACGAAACTGGCAGCGCAGTGTTCGGCTAAGAGGATGTATCCTGATTATATTTCAGCCAAGAAAATGAGAGAGAATTATGAGGGAGAAGTATTCTCCTGTATGGGCTGCCGTTCCTTCCTCTCCCCCTGGAAGGACGAAAACGGTAAGTATAAATGGGAAGGCCGTTTCAACCAGGGGGTTGTGAGCCTGAATCTTCCCCAGATCGGTATTCTGGCTAACGGTGATGAAGAGACGTTCTGGAAGCTTCTTGACGAGCGTCTGGATCTGTGCTTTGAAGCACTGATGTGCAGGCATAAATCTCTGGAAGGCATTGTGTCAGATGTAAGCCCCATTCACTGGCAGTACGGTGCCATTGCCCGTCTGGAAAAAGGCGAAAAGATCGACAAGCTCCTTCATAATGGTTATTCTACGTTGTCCTTGGGCTATATCGGACTGTATGAGACCACTTATGTTATGAAAGGCTGCAGCCATACTACAGCGGAAGGCAAGGAATTTGCTTTGAGGGTCATGGACAAGTTAAAGGATACTGCAGCAAAATGGAAAGAAGAGACCGGACTGGGCTTCAGCCTTTACGGAACACCGGCCGAGTCACTGTGTTATCGTTTTGCCAAGATAGACAGAGAAAAGTTCGGCGATATTGAAAATGTGACCGACAAGGGCTATTATACCAACTCTTATCATATCGATGTAAGAGAGCCCATTGATGCGTTCAGTAAATTTACGTTTGAGAGCCAGTTCCAGCATAAGTCACTGGGCGGAGCTATTTCCTACGTAGAAGTTCCTAACCTCATCAATAACGTGGATGCCATTGAAGAACTGATTCGTTTTATCTATGATAACATTCAGTACGGCGAGTTCAATACCAAGTCCGATTACTGTCATGTGTGCGGCTATGACGGAGAGATTCAGATAAATGACGACAATGAGTGGGAATGCCCTCAGTGCCACAATAAGGACCACTCCAAGATGAACGTAACAAGAAGGACCTGTGGATATCTGGGAGAGAATTTCTGGAATACCGGCAAAACGAAAGAAATTAAGTCGAGGGTATTGCATCTATGAATTATGCAACAATAAAGAAAACAGATGTGGCCAATGGTCCCGGTGTCCGTGTGTCCCTGTTTGTAAGTGGCTGTACTCACCATTGCCCGGGGTGCTTCAATGCGGAAACTTGGGATTTCGGCTATGGACAGCCTTACACGGAAGAAACGCAGCAGGAGGTTTTGGAAGCCCTTAACCACGATTATATCAGGGGCATCACTTTCCTGGGCGGGGAACCTTTCGAGGATGCCAATCGTCCCACTGTGCTGGATCTTGCATTAAAGATTCGCAAGCGCTTCCCTGAGAAAACTATATGGTGTTACACGGGTTACACTTACGAAACAGACTTATTGCGCTGGATAGAAGAAGGGAAAAACGATGTCCTGCCGCTATTGCAGCAGCTGGATGTTCTGGTAGATGGAGAATTTATTGCCGCCCGGAAGAATTTACGCCTTGCTTTTCGTGGATCAGACAACCAACGTATTATAAATGTACCGGAGTCATTGAAGGCAGGTAAAGTAATATTAGAAATGTAAATTAATGACCGAAAGAACCCACGCTTGCAGGAGCGTGGGTTCTTGCAATTTTAGAAGATTATGTGCTTTGGAGGGAGATTATTCTTCCTCATCTACCACATTACTCTGTCTTACTACGATTCCATTCACTTCCACACTGCCGTCCAATGCAATGACCAGGCAGCGGCGGCCATTGATAACCTGGGTTTCCACAAGATCCGTGCGTTCAGGCTTGACTTTCACCACCACATCCGGTGTCTTCACTTCAAAGGAGCGGGTATTGATGACATTATCCACTAAAAGTGTGGCTTTTTCTCCGGCAGTCTCATCAAAATGTTTGTCGAATTCCTCCAGTTTTTCATTAGAAACACCACTGTTGGCAAAGAGAGACTTTACTTCATTCTTGGCCAGAACCAGTGGTTCCGGCTCTTCTTTATGTTCCTCCACCATTTCTGTCAGCTTCTCATGGATATTTTTTACCATCTCCACGTCACAGGTTTCCCCTAGAGTCTCCTCCACCAGAGCCTGGAAGGTCTCTTTCTGACCGCCTGCGGAAAGCGGAAGCGGACAGCCCAGCATCTGATTCACAAAGCCCTCTTTCAGCTCCTCAGAATCCTTAGAGTAATATAGTACACTGTGGATATCACTTCTGCGGTCATTGAAGGCAGGAAAGAGAAAACCTGTCTCCGGCATGGCTACTACCCAGTCACGAATTCTGTTCTGGAAAGCATTTTCTTCTGCGTTGTAGCTCAAGCCCGGTTTAGACAGATTGACCGGACAAATGCAGGTCAATATGTATTCATAGATTTCATCGGAAGCATCCTCCATTTCAATGCCATCCGTGGTCTTGCCGGGAACATCGTAGATATCATGTATGACCAGAATCAGATAGTTCCCTACATATTCATAAGTTTCGATGATTTTGTCGTAATAAGTCTCAAGGAGCACATCATCCTTTAACTTGCTGTCGCGAAGGCGCAGCAGCAGATCGTGGGGGCCGCCCTGTTCTTCTGCTTCCAGAGGGAACTCCAGATTCAGCATATTCTTACCGAGAGAGCCGGAGAAACATTTGCGGAGAATCTCAAAATATTTGAACATTTCTTCCTCGGGGAGACCCAGAAATGCCTGTTTAAACTCGGTCTTTTTATTTTTCTCTCCATCCACGTAGCAGCCGCAGATGCGGGTGATAGAGCAGTTGTTTTGCGTAAATAGCTTCTTTATTTCGGATATTTCCTGTTTGATCATAATCGATATCATCCTTCCTGTCTACATTTAGTATCAGTATAGCGTAAAAAGTGAATTTCGACAATTGAAAAATTTGTAATATTCGGGCGGATATAGGCCTAAAAGCAGAGAAGAAAACAGAAAAAGGGCGGAATTTCCTGCTTCCTGGCGGATTCAGGGTGATGTTGCGGTGAGATGATGTTGAAGAAAGGAACAAAATAACCGTATAATGGGAAGGAACAAGATTTTGGAAGTTTTGTCAGGAAAATGGAGGATATTATCATGGAACAGCTGAACCTTATTTCTACAAAGGATAATGATAAAGTATACAAAATATTAGGAGATCTGATGAATGCAGATAAAGAATTCCAGATTATGATCACAGTGCCCTCCACCGGAAAAAGCGCTGCCCGGAAGGGGCTGCATGAGGAAACTAAACCTGCAGGCCCCGTCCGCGATCTCGAACAGGATGTGACGGATATGATACATGAAATAGGAGTGCCTGCACATATTAAGGGATATCAGTATCTGAGGGAAGCAATCATTATGTCTGTAGAGGATCCGGGTATGATAAGTTCGATTACTAAGATTCTGTATCCTACTATTGCCAAGAAGTTCCAGACAACACCCAGCAGAGTAGAAAGGGCGATACGACATGCCATAGAAGTGGCCTGGAGCAGGGGGAGGATGGAGACCTTGGATGCATTGTTCGGTTACACAATCAATACGGGCAAGGGAAAACCTACCAATTCGGAATTTGTTGCGTTGATATCAGATAAGATACGTCTGAAATATAGAGAACCGTTTTAGGTACATCACAACATATATATGTTATGATAAAGATTTGATGAAAACTCTTTTCTTGAACGGATTGTTGATGTATAATATAACATGTAGCAGCATATCAATCGTATTGGAGGATTTCAAATGAAAAAGATTCTGTTTGTGGCGTCAGAAGGTGTACCTTTCATTAAGACCGGCGGATTGGCTGATGTAGTAGGTTCTTTACCGAAGTGTATTGATCGGGAGAATTATGATGTTAGGGTCATTCTTCCTAAGTACACCTGTATGAAGCAGGAGATGAAAGATAAACTGCAGCCGATTACACATTTCTATATGGATTTCAACTGGAAGAGTGAATATGTTGGAATTCTGGAAGCAGAAGTAGACGGTATCAAATATTACTTTATCGACAACGAATGTTATTTTGGCGGCTTTAAGCCTTATGGTGATAATGCTTTATATGAGATTGAAAAATATGCATATTTTTCTAAAGCATCTTTGGAAATCCTTCCAATGATCGATTTCCGGCCGGATGTCATTCACTGTCATGACTGGCAGACAGGACTGATTCCGGTATACTTGGATGCAGAGTACCGTGAGAAAGAATTTTACAGTAACATGAAGACAGTTTTCACCATTCACAACCTGAAGTTCCAGGGCAGATGGGAGCTCAGAGCGGTGCAGAGTATTACGGGACTTCCCTGGGAATACTTTACCTGGGAAAAGCTGGAATCTTACAATAATGCCAATCTGTTAAAAGGTGGTTTGGTGTATGCGGATGCGGTGACTACGGTGAGTAATACCTATGCGGAAGAGATTAAGACGCCTTTTTACGGTGAGGGTCTGGATGGTCTTCTCCGCGCCAGAAGTAATGATTTGCGAGGCATCGTAAACGGTATCGACTGTGACGATTTCAATCCGGAGACAGATAAGTTCATTGTAAGTCAGTATAATGTAAGCAATTTCCGTAAGGAGAAGATTAAGAATAAGAGAGCCCTGCAGGAAGAACTGGGCTTGAAACAGGACGATAAGAAAATGATGATCGGTATCGTATCCCGTCTGACAGATCAGAAAGGCTTTGATCTGATTGCCTACGTTATGGATGAATTATGTCAGGATGATATCCAGTTAGTAGTTCTGGGAACAGGCGAAGAGAGATATGAGAATTGCTTCCGTCACTTTGAATGGAAGTATGCAGATAAGGTATCTGCTAACATCTATTATTCCGATGCTTTGTCTCATAAGATTTATGCGGCTTGTGATGCTTTCCTGATGCCGTCACTCTTCGAGCCCTGCGGTTTAAGCCAGCTGATGAGCCTGCGCTACGGTACAGTGCCTATCGTACGTGAGACAGGTGGTCTGAAAGATACGGTTGAGCCTTATAACGAGTACGAGGGAACCGGTACAGGCTTCAGTTTTGCCAATTACAATGCGCATGAGATGTTAAGTATCATCCGTTATGCAGAGAATATTTATTACAATAAGAAGAGGGAATGGAACAAGATCGTAGAAAGAGCAATGTCTGCGGACTTTTCCTGGAACGCATCTGCCGGAAAATATGAGGAAATGTATGACTGGCTAATCGATTGATGAGAGATATATGACGAATAATAGTAGTAGAAAAGAATCTTTTCTTGTGCAAGCCGGTATACTGGCCGCAGCAGGATTAATCAGCAGAATCATAGGGCTCTTATACAGGAGCCCTTTGGCTGCAGTTATAGGGGATCTGGGAAGCGGATATTATCAGGCAGCGTATAGCATTTATACGATTGTGCTGCTGATATCCTCTTACAGTATCCCCTCTGCAATTTCCAAGGTTATTGCACAAAAACTGGCCGTGAGGGAATATCGCAATGCACACAGGATTTTTCTTTGTTCCATCTGGTATGTGCTTGTGATAGGCGGAGCAGCCAGTCTGTTTTTGTTCTTTGGAGCAGGGTTTTTGGTGGATGGTGCAGCCATTCCGGTCTTGCGGGTATTTGCTCCTACAGTATTCCTGTATGGGCTTTTGGGTGTGCTCAGAGGTTATTTTCAGGCACACAAGAGTATGATACAGACTTCAGTATCCCAGATCCTGGAGCAGGTTGCCAATGCAGCAATCAGTATCGGAGCTGCGGTAGCGCTTATTAAAATCTTTGCAGGAAATGCAGGAAACGGGATTATTATAGATGCACAGTTGAAGAACAGTCCTGCACAGTATGGTATGGTACTGGGAGCAGCGAGTGCAAAATATTATGCTTCCTATGAGACAAGCAAAGCTATGTATGGTGCCATGGGAAGTGCCATGGGTACCGGAGCAGGTGTGCTGGTGGGGCTTTTGTTCATGTGGGGAATCTATCGGTTAAACAAGGAACTGTTTCATAAGAGGATTCGTAGGGACAGGACGAGGGCAATAGATACTTATCAGGACATTGCACGCACTATCACTCAGGTGGTAACACCTTTTATTCTGAGCACAGCGGCGTATAATCTGAGTACTTCTCTGAATTCTGTGATGTATTTAAAGCTGTATCGCTATGTGAAGGATATCGAGGAAACGACTGCTTATGCCAATTACGGAGTGTTTTCTTATAAAGCAGTAACGATCGCAAATATTCCGGTTGCCTTTGCCAATTCAATGGCATCTGCTATGATTCCTTCCGTGGCACAATTAGTGGCTCAGAGGGATTACGAACAGGCACGCCGAAAGATCAATTTGGCAATAAAGAGTACCATGATGATAGCAATTCCATCCGCGGTGGGACTGGCTGTACTGGCAAAACCAATTACCTGGCTTTTATTCCCACAGAAAGAGACTGTGGATCTGGCCGCGAAGCTCCTGATAGCACTGGCTGTTACAGTGATCTTTTTCTCCTTGTCTACGCTCAGTAGTTCCATCCTGCAGGGTATCGGAAAAGTCAAGACGCCGATTTATAATGCGGTCATTGCTCTGGTGGTGCAGACAGGCGTGTTGCTGGGATTGCTTTTATTGACAGACTTAGACCTCTATGCGCTGGTGATTGCCAATATCGTATATTCCGGTCTGATGTGTGTCTTGAATCAGTTATCTGTCCGTAAGGCAATCGGTTATCGTCAGGAATGGGTAAAGACATTTTTGGTACCGCTTTTAGCAGCATCTCTTATGGGAGTGGCAGCGTGGACGGTATATGATGTGATGTATCTGGTTACATCCTCTACGGTTGTATCGGTGGTTCCGGCTATTGTAGTAGCTGTTGGTGTGTATTTTGTCATGCTGATTGCATTCAGAGGCGTTGAAGAGCAGGAACTGAGAAGCATTCCGAAAGGGTATCTGATTGTGAAAGTGGCGAAGAAATGCAGACTGATGAAATAGTGCAGGAATCCGGCATCGAGGTCATGATGCCAGGAATCTGACATAAAGAGAAATTTGGAGAACAAGATAATGAACAATTGGAAGAAAGCAGTTACATTCAGTTATGATGACGCAGTAACTCAGGATATTCGCCTGATTGAGCTGTTCAACAAATATGGCGTGAAGGGAACCTTTAATCTGAATTCAGAACTTCTTGGAAAAGACGGACATCTGATCAGAGAAGGTGTGCGGGTAGACCATATCAAAGTAGCGCCTGAGAAAGTAAGAGAGATTTATACGGGACATGAAATTGCCGTACATACCCTGACCCATCCCAATCTGGCACAGGTGACGGATGATGAGGAAATCGTCAGACAGGTGGAACAGGACCGTGAGAACTTGAGCCGTCTGGCAGGATACGAAGTTGTAGGAATGGCTTATCCCGGCGGCGGTGTGAACTTTACGGAGCATGCCGCTAAACTGATCGAGGAGCGGACCGGTGTAAAATATGCCCGTACAACAGTATGTAATCAAGGCTTTGATGTGCAGCAGGATTTGTATCAGTTCAAGCCGTCCGTGTATCATATGAACATGGATGAAATGTTTGAAGTGGGAAAGAAGTTCTTGGAGAGTAAGTCGGGGGAACGCCAGATATTGTATGTATGGGGTCACAGCTATGAATTTGATATTCATAATACATGGGACCGGTTTGAAGAGTTTCTGAAGTTGATTTCAGGTCATGATGATATCTTTTATGGAACGAACAGAGAAGTTCTGCTGGGTGAGTAAGGTGGGACTTAGCAAGTCGAATCATTAAGAAACGCTGCAAAATGGACGAGAAATTCATTTTGCAGCGTCTTTGCGAATGGCGCGTCGGAACTGTTACTTCTGACCGAAGCAGTATCTTACGGCAGGTTCACATTTGACTACGACAGCTGCGTAATCCCGCAGATATCCGAATCAATCATTAAAGAATAATTGGTATAATATACCACAAATCCCGGCTTGGCAGCATTGGGCTTCTTAATATGCTTCTTCTGAATATAGTCGATTTCTACTTTATCCTGCCCACGTCCCTTAGAATAATAGGCAGCCAGCCGTCCGGCTTCCTCGAAGGTCCTGTCGGGCAGCTCCTCAGCCCCTTCCGTCTTCACCACAACGTGAGACCCCGGCATGCCTTTTGCATGGAACCACCAATCATTACCGGTAGCGAACTTAAAGGTCAGTTCATCATTCTGATAATTATTTTTTCCCACATAAATATGAAATCCGTCACTGCTCACATAATGGAACGGTTTGCTTGTCACTTTGGCTTTCTTGGTACCACTCTTTCGTTTGATATAACCACTCTCAGTCAATTCCTCTTTGATTTCCACCAGATCTTCCTCAAGCAGTGCAATATCCAGCGAAGCACTGATAGATTCCAGATGATTAATCTCCTCCTTTACCTGTTCGGTCAGTTCGGTCAATGCTTCATAGGTACGCTTCATCTTACTATATTTATCGAAATACTTCTTGGCATTTTCCTGCGGAGTCATAGTAGGATCCAGCGGAATCGTGATCATCTCATTGGTATAGTAATTAAGCGCTTCCATGGATTTGCTGCCCGGCTCGATATTGTAACCGTAAGTGTTCAAAAGCTCGCCGTAAATACGATAAGTATCCCGTTTCTCCGTATCCTTCATCTGTCTGCGCTGCAGGTCATACTTTTTCACATTACGTTCTAAGGCGGTCTGCACGATACGGCGCAGATCAGAAGATTTCTGACGAATCCGTGTCAAAGTATTCTTCTCCGCATAATAAGCTTCCAAAAGCGCAGACATGGATTCATAAGCTACAATTCTATCATTCCCGTGCGTATACATAGTCAGCGGAAACGCCGCAAACTCCACCGGCTGAGATCCCGTATAAGCAATATTCGGCGCAAAATTTCCACTTTTAATCGCCATTACCATCCTATCAAAAGCACCATACAACGCTTGATACTGTAGTTCACTCAGCGCAGCAGTAGGCAGTTCCCCATCAATCCCTGCTTCATAACACACTTCCTGTGCCAGAATAGGAGAGATACCCGTATAACCGGAATAAACTGCCTTAAAAGCCGCCATAGGCCGTGAAGCCAGCGCCCGCCGAAATTCTTCAAAAGTCGTCTCCAGAGCATTCAACTTATCCTGCGTGTGTGCCACAAAATAAGGCTTCCCCGGCAGAACCTCCCTGACACTGCTCACCAGCCCCGAAACATGCTTAATACTATCCATAATCATACCATCTTCATTACAAAAGATAATATTACTATGCTTCCCCATAATCTCCACAACCAGCCGCTTCCGCTTCAGATCCCCCATCTCATCCAAATGCTCCACATCAATATGAATAATTCTCTCAAGCCCCGGCTGGGAAATATCCACGATCCTCCCATTCTGCAGATGCTTCCTCAGCAACATACAAAACCCCGGCGCAGTCATAGGACTGGGCTTATTCGTATCCGTCAGATAAATCAAAGGCAGCGAAGCCCCCGCCGAAATAAACACCCTCCTCTGCCCATTCCCCGTTTTCACCGTCAAAATCAACTCATCCCCTTCCGGCTGCGCAATCTTATAAACCCTCCCCCCCAGGAGCTCCCCCTTCATCTCTTTCACCACATTCGCAATCGTAATCCCATCAAACGCCATATTTTTATTACCTCTATAATTTTTTCTGTATAATTCGCTGCGTTTTTAACGGAGCGAAAGCGTGTCTGGATTTGACCCCCTGGTGCCCGGACGCAGCCCTTAGTTGTCTATCCATAACCTGCAACAACAGTATACCAGATTACACAGAAAAAAGGAACCCCTCTTGACGGTCGGCAAAAGTTATCATATAATAAGAAGAAGTGTAAACAGCAGTCTGTCTTAAGATTGGAGCACATATGATAAAGAGTATGACAGGATTCGGCAGAAGTGAAGTTGCCGAGAATAACCGCAAATTCACGGTGGAGATGAAGTCTGTGAACCACCGGTATCTGGACGTCAACATTAAGATGCCCAAGAAGCTTAATTTTTTTGAATCTTCTATCCGTACGGAGCTGAAGAAGTATATTTCCAGAGGAAAGGTGGACATCTTCATTACTTATGAAGATTTCAGCGAGAGCAATACCACGGTGCGTTACAATCGTGATGTGGCTGCGGAATATCTGAAGTATCTGGATCAGATGGCTGAGGAGTTCCGGCTGGATAATGATGTGAGAGTATCCACGTTGTCCAAATATCCGGAAGTCTTTACCATGGAAGAGCAGACCATGGATGAGGAGGAACTGTGGAAATCCCTGCAGAAAGCTGTGGATGAGGCAGCAGAAGGCTTTGTTCAGACCAGAGTCGTGGAAGGTGAACACTTAAAGGATGACCTGATCGAGAAGTTGGATGGCATGCTGAAACTGGTGGATTTCATCACAGAAAGGTCGCCTCAGATTCTGGAAGAGTACCATAACAAACTGGTTGAGAAAGTAAAAGAGCTTTTGGAAGATACTAAGATTGATGAGGGCAGGCTTTTGACAGAAGTGGCAATTATGGCTGACAGGGTCTGTGTAGATGAAGAGCTGGTACGTTTAAGAAGTCACATTGAGACGACGAAAAATACACTGAAAGAGGGCGGAAGTATCGGCAGAAAGCTTGATTTTATTGCCCAGGAGATGAACAGAGAGGCCAATACGATTTTGTCTAAGGCCAATGATTTGGCAGTTTCCAATTGTGCCATAGAGCTTAAGACCGAGATCGAAAAGGTCAGAGAGCAGATCCAGAATATTGAATAGGAAGGAACCTGACATGAATAAACTGATTCATATCGGATTCGGCAATATGGTGAATACCTCCAAGATTATTGCCATTGTCAGTCCTGACTCTGCACCGGTAAAGCGTATGGTGCAGAATGCGAAAGAGAAGGGGATGGCTATTGATGCAACCCAGGGACGTAAGACCAAGGCAGTTCTGGTAATGGAGAACAGCCAGATTGTGTTGTCGGCACTTTTGCCGGAGACTATAACAGGCAGAGCCATGTCCGAGCCGGAAAGTGCATCAGGGAAGATCCAACCTGAACTAAGAGAGGAGAATGCAGATGAAGCATAAGGGAATTCTGATTGTTGTATCCGGTTTTTCCGGAGCAGGAAAAGGGACGTTGATGAAGCTTTTAATGCAGACTTATGATAATTATGCCCTTTCGGTGTCCATGACCACGAGAAGTCCCAGGGAAGGAGAAGCAGACGGCGTACATTACTTTTTCTCTACAAAGGAACAGTTTGAAGACAAGATTGCGCAGGACGGCTTTATCGAATATGCCCGTTATTGCGACAATTATTATGGAACCCCCAGAAAATACGTGGAGGAACAGCTGGAAGCAGGCAAGGATGTCATCCTGGAAATTGAGATTCAGGGGGCTTTGAAGGTAAAGGAGAAGTTCCCGGAGAGCCTGCTTTTATTTGTGACACCGCCCAATGCCAAAGAGTTGGAGCGCAGACTGGTGGGCAGAGGTACAGAGAGTAAAGAAGTGATCATTAAACGTCTGGCAAGGGCATATGAGGAATCAGAAGGCATAGAAGCCTATGATTATATAGTAGTGAATGACAACCTGGAACGGTGTGTGGAGGAAATCAACGGTCTCGTTGAGGCAGCCCGTAAAGCACCCGTACGCAGAGAAACATTTATAAAAGAAATCAGAGAAGAACTCAAAGAGTTTTCGAAAGGAGCAGAATAATGTTACATCCATCTTATTCCGATTTAATGAAAGTAGTAAACAGTGAGGTAGAGCCCGGTGAGGCTCCTGTTGTAAACAGCCGATATTCTATTGTTATGGCTACTGCAAAGAGAGCCAGACAGCTGATTGGCGGTGAAGAGGCTCTGGTACCTGAGAGAACCAACAAGCCTTTGTCTGTAGCAGTGGAAGAACTGAATCAGGGCAAGATTAAGATTCTTGGTGATGAGGAAGAAGCGTAACGTATTTCGGACGCAGAGAGAAGCAGAAGCCGGTCAGTCCTGTTTCTGCTTCTTGTGCGTATTACAGATAATACCTGTTTCAGGAAAGGATTGTGATTATGAAAATATTGTTTGTTTCCCTTGGTTGTGATAAGAACCTTGTGGATTCTGAGATGATGCTGGGCATGCTTCGGGAGAAGGGCTACAGCTTCACGGATGATGAAACGGAAGCAGATATTGTAGTGGTCAATACCTGTTGCTTTATCAATGATGCCAAGGAGGAGAGCATTAATACCTTATTGGAAATGGCTCAGCTTAAGGATGATGGGCAGATTCAGGCGCTCATTGCCGCCGGCTGTCTGGCCCAGCGCTACCGGGAGGAAATCCAGCAGGAGATTCCCCAGGTGGATGCCATTTTGGGAACCACGGCCATCGATCAGATTGTAGCGACAGTAGAAGATGTCCTTGCAGGCAAGGGACAGAACCATTATCGGGATATCAATGCAGCTCCGGTCACCGGACACAAGAGGATTGTGACTACCGGCGGGCATTTTGCCTATTTGAAAATAGCGGAGGGCTGCGATAAACACTGCACTTACTGCATTATTCCCAAAGTAAGGGGCAACTACCGCAGTGTTCCCATGGAGGAACTGATAAAAGAGGCCTCAGAACTGGCTGAAAATGGTGTCAGAGAGCTGATTCTGGTAGCTCAGGAGACTACACTTTATGGTGTGGATCTGTACGGTCAGAAAATGCTGCCTAAGCTTTTACAGGAACTGGCTAAGATTAGCGGTATTTATTGGATCAGGATTCTTTACTGTTATCCGGAGGAGATTACAGACGAATTGATAGAAGTGATTGCTTCGGAACCTAAGGTATGCCATTACCTGGACATTCCTATCCAGCATGCCAGCGACAGGATTCTGAAAAGAATGGGCAGAAGAACCGACAATGAGCAGCTAAGAAGCATTATCGCAAAGCTAAGAGAGGCGATTCCGGACATCTGTCTCAGGACTACCCTGATTACCGGCTTCCCCGGCGAGACGGAAGAAGACCATGAAGAGCTGATGAACTTTGTGGACGAGATGGAATTTGACAGGTTGGGAGTCTTTACCTATTCCCAGGAGGAGGATACACCGGCGGCGATCATGCCGGATCAGATTGAGGAAGAGGTAAAGCAGCAGCGACAGGATGAGTTGATGGAGCTTCAGCAGGAGATTGCTTTTGAAAAAGCAGAAGATATGACGGGACGTGTATTGACCGTCATGGTAGAAGGCAAGATTGCCGATGAGGATGCCTATGTGACCAGAACATACCGTGATGCACCTAACGTAGACGGCTATCTGTTTTTAAATACTACGGCCACATTGATGACCGGTGATTTTGTAGAAGTACTGGTAACAGACTCTAACGAATATGATCTGATTGGAGAGATTTATCACGAGGAAGGAGAATGATTATGAATCTGCCTAATAAATTAACTATTTTTCGGGTAATACTGATAGTACCCTTTGTGTTGCTGATGCTGGGAGGCTTCCATGAGTGGGGATGGTTTACGGCCATATTTGGTGGTATTATGGAGTATGTGGACTATATCGCACTGGTTATCTTCATTATTGCCAGCCTGACCGACCTGGTGGACGGTAAAATTGCCAGAAAGTACAATCTGGTGACCAATTTCGGTAAATTCATGGATCCCTTAGCGGATAAGCTTCTGGTATGTGCTGCGATGATCTGCCTGGTAGAGATGGGAAGAATTCCGGCATGGGTAGTTATCGTGATTATCAGCCGTGAATTCATTATCAGCGGTTTCAGACTGATAGCATCTGACAACGGTGTGGTGATTGCCGCCAATTACTGGGGCAAATTTAAAACTACTTTCCAGATGATTATGATCTGCCTGATGATTGCCAATATCTCTCAGATACAGATTCTGACCGATATCATCATGTGGGTAGCACTGGCTCTGACTATTATTTCTTTGGTAGACTATATTTGGAAAAACAAAGCTGTTATGAAAGAGACGAAATAAATCATTTAATAAAAGTTTATCAGAGTGTGTAAAAACGGGAGGACGAAATGACTGTAGAAATTATCTGCGTTGGAACGGAATTATTGCTTGGGAATATTGTGAATACAAATGCCGCTTATCTGGCACAAAAGTGTGCTGCAGCCGGTCTGTCATGCTACTATCAGTCCGTAGTAGGCGATAATGCCGAGCGATTAAAGGAAGCAATCCGGACTGCTGTAAAGCGTTCGGATATCGTGATCCTTTCCGGCGGATTAGGGCCTACCGAAGATGATCTGACCAAAGAAACGGCAGCAGAGGTCATGGGAAAACAGCTTATTATGGATGAAGCCAGTAAAGAAGCCATTGCCGGATATTTTAAACAGAGAGGAATAGAAGCTACAGAAAACAACTGGAAGCAGGCCATGATACCGGAAGATGCTATCGTGCTTGTAAATCATAACGGGACGGCTCCCGGAGTGATTATCCGGGAAGACAACACCCATGTGATTCTGTTGCCGGGGCCTCCCAATGAGTTGATTCCAATGTTTGAAGAAAGCGTAATGCCTTATCTGAATAAACTTGAGCCGGGGGTAATCTACTCTCAGACAGTCAAGCTTAGCGGTGTATCGGAAAGTAAAGTTGAAACCATGATAGTAGACCTGATCGATGCGCAGATCAATCCTACCATAGCCACCTATGCCAAGACCGGTGAAGTCCATATCAGGGTGACGGCCAAGGCAGAAACGGAAAAAGAGGCGAAGAGGCTGATCAAACCCATGATAAAGGAACTGAAGAAGCGTTTTGGTAATGATATTTACAGTACCGACGAAGATATCACCCTGGAAAAAGCAGTTGTGGATCTGCTCTTGGAGAAGGAATTGTCCGTGACCTGTGCGGAATCCTGCACAGGGGGTATGCTTTCGGCAAGACTGATCAATGTTCCGGGAGTTTCTGAAGTTTATAAGTGTGGTTTCGTGACTTACGCTAACAAGGCCAAGCGTAAGATTCTGGGTGTAGAGAAGGATACGCTGCAAAAATACGGCGCAGTCAGTGCCCGGACCGCAGAGGAAATGGTTAAGGGCGCAGCTGAAAACTTTAAGGCTGATGTGGCAGTAGCTATAACCGGAATCGCAGGACCGGACGGCGGAACAAAGGAGAAACCCGTGGGGCTGGTATATATTGCCTGCAATGTCAAAGGAAAGATTACCGTGCAGGAATATCACTTTATCGGAAACCGCATGAAAATCAGGGAGTCATCTGTTATGGCAGCCCTTACCCTTATGCGGAGATGTGTTTTGGAAAATTGAAGAAAAGGGAAGGGCCGGAGGGAGGCACACAGGCACTGATTTGGAAGCAGTGTCTGTGTGCCTCTCTCTTTGTATAATTTTTCTTGAGGTGGGTTGTCAGGGGGAGGGAAATGTGGTAGAGTTAAGAGGTCTGATAACTTATCGTCTATGAAAGATATGAAACTGCAGAAGGGTTGAAGGATCAGGGGGCTTCAGCAGCATTTTATTCTGAGGGGAAAGTATCTGTCGTAAACCAATCCGGCATGTCGCCACAAGTTTCAGAAAAGAGAATGAAAATATTGGAGGAGGGATGCTTTTGAGGGTGGTTTAATGGACCTAATAAGTGGTAATATGTAAATAATTCAAAAAAAGATTGACAAATTCGAACAAATGTTTTATTCTTATAAGAACAGAACATTTGTTCCTTGAGAGAAGGAGATTATATATGGAAAAAGATGAAAGACTGAAAGCATTGGATGCGGCGCTCAGCCAGATTGAGAAGCAGTATGGTAAGGGAGCGGTTATGAAACTGGGTGACCCGGCTGCGCAGATGAATGTAGAGACCATTCCGACAGGTTCCCTGAGCCTGGATATCGCTTTGGGGTTAGGTGGTATACCCAAGGGACGAATTGTAGAGATCTATGGACCGGAATCCAGTGGTAAGACCACAGTTACCCTCCACATGATTGCAGAGGTGCAGAAGCGTGGTGGTATTGCAGGATTTATCGATGCAGAACATGCACTGGATCCTGTATATGCTAAGAATATCGGAGTAGATATTGATAATCTGTATATTTCTCAGCCGGATAACGGAGAACAGGCGTTGGAGATTACTGAGACCATGGTTCGTTCCGGCGCAATTGATATTATTGTAGTGGACTCTGTTGCAGCTTTGGTGCCCAAGGCCGAGATTGATGGCGATATGGGAGATTCACATGTGGGTCTGCAGGCAAGATTGATGTCTCAGGCACTCCGTAAGCTGACCGCAGTTATCAGTAAGTCCAATTGTACCGTTATCTTCATTAATCAGCTTCGTGAGAAAGTAGGTATTATGTTCGGTAATCCTGAGACTACCACAGGCGGTCGTGCGTTGAAGTTCTACTCTTCCGTACGTATGGATGTCAGAAGAATTGAGTCTCTGAAGCAGGGCGGTGAGGTGATCGGTAACCGTACCCGTGTAAAGGTAGTAAAGAATAAGATTGCACCGCCTTTTAAGGAGGCAGAATTCGATATCATGTTTGGTGAAGGCATCTCCACCGCAGGAGATATCCTGGATTTGGCAGCCAGCATTGATGTCATCATCAAATCCGGTGCATGGTACGCTTATGAAGGCAATAAGATAGGTCAGGGACGTGAGAATGCAAAGCAGTATCTGAAAGATAATCCGGCAGTAATGGAAGAGGTTGAGAAGAAAGTAAGAGCACGTTTTGGTCTGGACGGAGCCGGCAAGCAGGCAGAAGAGGGAAGTGTTGCAGATAGTTCAGCAGAGAAAGCGGCAGATAAGCCGGTTGGCAGAACAACGGCAAGAGCCACTGACAAAAATACAGAGAAATAATTATGACAGTGACAGGGATAACAGAAGTATCAAAGTCCCGCAGCAGAATCGAAATTGATCATCAATTCGCCTTTGTTTTATACAAAGGCGAATTGCGTCAATACCGTCTGCGGGAGGGAGAAGAATTACAAGAATCAGATTACCGTACCATCATGGAAGAGGTACTTCCCAAACGTGCCAAGCTTCGATGCATGAATCTCTTAAAAAGCCGGGAGTACACTACGGAGCAGCTTAAAACAAAGCTCCGCCAGGGCCAATACCCTGAAGAAATCATCGATCAGGCCATATCCTACGTCTCTTCCTTCCACTATATCGATGATCTGCGTTATGCCACCGATTATATTACTGCCCACGAGGCCACCCGAAGCCGCAATCGCATCGAACAGGACCTCTATCGCAAAGGTATTTCCCAGCTCACTATTGCCCGGGCTTTCCAAGACTGGCAGTCCCAGGGCGGCACTCAAGACGAGCAATCCATGATCCAAGCCCTCTTAACCAAAAAACACTACGACCCTGAAAACGCCGATTACAAGGAACAACAGCGTATTTACGCCTACCTCCTCCGCAAAGGCTACCCTCCCACCCAAATCCGCCAAGCCCTAGGTTCGCTACGTGATTGACCGAGCGAAAGCGTGTCTGAATGGAAGATTTCTCTCCCGATTGGGGCTGCCCGGTATCCTAAAGTGTAAACTCTGACCAAAAGTTTGGGGAAATTTACAGTTCTACTTGACATATCGACTAAATCAGTTTAAAATTTAACTGTTGTGAATTGCTTGTGAGAATGTTCTACAATACTCTGTCATAAGACAGATTGGTACATACATTCCATTAGATGTTTGTACAATGAAAATTTAATAAGGAGGTGCTCCTGTAGCGATGTGGAGTTATGTGATTACCGCATTGGTTTGTATCGTAGCGTCAGCTGCTATTACTGCTGTCGTAACTACTATGTATCAGAAGAAGGTTACTGAGACGACAATCGGCAATGCAGAGGACAAGGCGAGAGAAATCATTGATGAAGCTCTTAAGACCGCTGAGACGAAGAAACGTGAATCCCTTCTTGAAGTCAAGGAAGAGTCCATTCGTACCAAGAACGAACTGGATAAGGAGATCAAGGAGAGAAGAGCGGAAGCACAGCGTTATGAACGCAGAGTCCAGCAGAAGGAAGAGAACATCGACAAGAAA
>JAGAUD010000013.1 GCA_017620975.1 Lachnospiraceae bacterium
GATGGAGCAATAGGACAGGATATAACAGGCAGGATGCACTATATACAATAAAATAAATGGAAAGCAGCAGTCGTACATGTAGATCACGCCTGCTGCTTCCTTGATTTTGAACGGTTACTATTTCTCTAATTTCCTGAAGAATTTAAAAGTCATAGGCCAGATACCTCCCGCAAAAGCGGTTATCAGGAAATACCGGATTCCATCAGCCACATAATTGCCATTGCATAAGCTGTAAAGAGGTACTTTCAGTCCCGATTTGATTGCAAGCAGAGGAATCAATCCAAGCACAAGCTTTAACACTTGAACCCACCAGATCCCCTTGGTATCAAAGTGTATGTAACGGGCGTCTATCTCATAAGCAAGCCAGAGCCCCAAAACGCAGCCGAGAATCTTATAAGCATTCTTCACGCCGCTGGCATAATTATCAGGATCAATGTCAGCAGGAAAATTGTAAAGGAGCACAAACAAAAGGAAGAAGAAGGAAAGCATCGTCATAATGCCAAGGTAGATGCGCATATGCTTTGGCTCTGCCAGTGCCCATTCTACTGCGGGGTACAGCACAAAAATTAAAAGAATCGCGATAATAAAGGAAACCCCTACATCAAGAGGTGTGTGTACGCCCAAGTACATACGTGACAGGGGAACCAGCAGGCAGGCTGCAATACATAAAATGCGTGTAAGTATTTTCTTGCTGACACGTGCAATACTTCCGAATACGCCAACCGCACTCTGAGTATGTCCGCTGGGAAAAGAATATCCCGTAGCTTCAGCTCTGGCACTTTCCACAATAGTAAAATCAGGATCCTTGACCCACGGGCGGGGAATCCGGAATAAAAGCTTCAAAAACTGATTGATCACAGTGCCTAAAAAGCCTACGGAAAGAATATAATATCCTTGCTTCTTATTAATGCACCAGAAAAATAAAAGCCCTACGATGATAAAAAGTGTTTCTTCTCCCAAATGAGTAATGATGGAGAAAAATGTATCTCCGAATGGCGTACGGAGATTTTCCAAAAGTCTGAGAAATTCCATAATAGTCCCTTTCTTGAAAATAAATTTGCCTTAAAATAAGTATAAAAGTCCAACAATAAATCATCGCCCGGTAAACACTGCAATCGACCTAGGTTTCATGATAAAGTTTCCCTCAATCCGAACTTCTTTCCCTTCGGGATAACAGTAATGCCCATGACCGTCCCCATTGGTATTGACACTCAAATACCAGAAAGCTCTTTTGTGCAGATTAGGAAGAGTAATGGTTACTTCCTCCCAGTGCGTATTCACGGCCACATATACCAAATCATCCTTACCCTTTTGTGGATCGTAACCTGCGAAACTGATACCCAGAAATCTGGTGTTTTCCGGCAGATTTAATATTGAGGCATCCACATCGTGGGTATGGAGAGGCTCCATGCCGCAGACTGCATCGGGCAGCTTTCGCCGGATGACAGGATGTTTCTGTCGATAAGCAATCATAAATTTAAAAAAATCAAATAATTCCTGATTTTTCTGAAGCAGACTCCAGTCAAGCCAGGAAAGTTCGTTATCCTGGCAGTAGCAGTTATTGTTGCCGTTCTGGGAATTACCAAATTCATCTCCCGCCAGGAACATGGGCGTACCACGGCTGCACATAAGTACTGCGCAGGCATTGCGGATCATGCGATAACGCAGCTTCAGTACCTCCTTGTCATCGGTTTCTCCTTCTGCGCCGCAGTTCCAGCTTCTGTTATCATTGGCACCATCGGTATTGTTCCAGCCATTGGCTTCGTTGTGCTTCTCATTATAGGAATACAAATCATATAAAGTAAATCCATCATGACAGGTCAGAAAATTGACACACGAATTGTAGCCTGCGTAATTGTTGTTATTATCTCCAAAGAAGCCACCATACAAATCACCGGAACCGGCAACGCTCCATGCTGCGTTCCGGGATTCCCAGTTCTCACCCTTTAAATAACCTCTTATGCAGTCGCGGTACCGACCGTTCCATTCCGCCCAACGCTTACTGGCCGGAAAGTTACCTACCTGGTACATTCCACCGGCATCCCAGGCCTCCGCGATCAGCTTTACATTGCTGAGCAGAGGGTCATAAGCCAGAGATTTCAACAGAGGCGGATTGTTCATGGGAGAACCGTCCACATTTCGCCCCAGAATACTGGCCAGGTCGAACCGAAAGCCATCAACGCGGTAATTTACCGTCCAATGCCGCAGACATTCCAGAATCACCTGGCGAACAATTGGATGATTACAGTTCAGCGTATTGCCGCAGCCGCTGAAATTGTAATAATGACCATCGGGAGTCAGCATGTAATAAATCTGATTGTCCAGTCCTTTAAAAGAGAAAGTCCGGCCATACTCGTTGCCTTCTGCCGTGTGGTTGAACACTACATCCAGAATCACCTCAATGCCGTTATTGTGTAAATCACGGATAAGCTCCTTTAATTCAGTTCCTTCCTGGTTGTGCTCTGTTGAGGAAGTGTAGCTTGTGTTGGGAGCAAAGAACCCCACTGTATTATAGCCCCAGTATTCCAACAGCTTTTGGCCATCCACTTCCCTGGAATTCACTGTCTCATCGAATTCAAAAATCGGCATCAGTTCTACTGCGTTGATTCCCAGTTCTTTCAGATAAGGAATCTTTTCCCGAAGCCCGGCAAAAGTGCCGGGATGTGCTACGCCGGAAGAACTGTGTCTGGTGAATCCCCTGACATGCAGCTCATAGATGACAAGGTCGCTCATCTGCCGCTTAGATTGCGGCATGTCGCCCCAATCAAAGGTATCCTTTACGACTCTGGCATGATAGCTGCCTATTTTTTCTTCACCCCAGATACGCTGCCCGGCGACGGCTTTGGCATAAGGATCTAACAGTATGGCTTTCTTATCAAAAATAAGACCGTTTTGAGGATCGTAAGGACCGTCAACACGATATGCATATTCGAAGTCTTCAATCTCCAGACCGAACACAATCATGGAATAAACGTCACCGATTTTATATTCTTCCGGAAAAGGAAGTGTTGCATAAGGCTCTTCCTCACCTCTGTGGAACAGCAGCAGCTCACAGGAAGTGCCACGGTGGGTATGAATGGTAAAGTTCACGCCTACAGGAAGCGCGAAAGCTCCCGGTTTATCAAACATTCCCGGGCGTACCGGATAACCGGC
>JAGAUD010000014.1 GCA_017620975.1 Lachnospiraceae bacterium
CTTTGCCCATTCTGGATGTAATACCGGACAGATATGCAAATGCTTCTGCCAGACTGGTCTTACCTGCACCACCGTGTCCTAATAATACTACGTTACGAATTTTGTCAGTTGTGTAAACATTCATGTCTTTTCCTCCAATTACGGTGTATTTTGGGTATTCTGCCAAAGCTAAATTGGATTTCCAAATTCCCATATTGTTATTTTACTAAATAATCCGACATTTTACAAGTACTATTAGTATTTTTGCACATTTATTTTTCATTTTTGCCGTAGGCAAGTCTTGGAAAATCTCCGCCTACTTTACCAAACCCTGTTGACTTTCACACGTTGAAGTGTTATAGTGTGTTCAGAACTTTTTGATTATTGAGAGGATTGTGTATGTCAGAAATAACCTGTGGTTTTATCGGCCTTGGCCTGATTGGCGGTTCTATTGCCAAAGCCTTAAAAGAAAAAGTAAAAAACGCGAGAATCATCGCTTATGATATCAATATGAATTCTCTGAAAGCAGCTGCAGATGACGGTATTGCAGATATTGTCTGCGACCGCATAGACCGGCGTTTCAGGGACTGCGATTATCTTTTCCTGTGCGCTCCTGTACAGAAGAATGATGAGAATCTGCTGCAGATCCGGGACATCTTATCTCCTGACTGCATCCTTACGGATGTGGGAAGCGTCAAAACAGACATTCACCTTCATATTGCAGAAATGGGATTGGAAAGTCAGTTCATCGGCGGACATCCCATGGCAGGCAGTGAGCGTGTAGGCTATATCAATTCCAAGGCAATGCTCATAGAAAATGCATATTATATCCTGACGCCTACTCCTACCGTAGACTCCGCCAAAGTAGAGGCTTATCGGGAACTGGTTACGAAAATGGGGGCCATCCCCCTCATTCTTTCCTACAGCCAGCACGATTATGTTACGGCTGCTGTCAGCCATCTGCCTCATGTAATTGCGGCATCTCTGGTCAATCTGGTACGTGACAGTGATTCACCGGAGGGCATTATGAAAATGGTTGCAGCCGGAGGCTTTAAGGATATTACCAGAATTGCCTCCTCTTCTGCTGTTATGTGGCAGCAGATCTGTCTGACCAATACTGATAATATATTAAGCCTGCTTGATGACTATATTGCTTCTCTCAATAAAATCAGGAATGAACTTTCCCGGAAGCAGGAAGACGAGCTGTATGAACTGTTTGACAGTGCCAGAATTTACCGCGATTCCTTTATCAGTGCTTCCAGCGGTCCTATTAAGATATCGTATTCCATGAATATTGATATTGCGGACGAGCCCGGTGCCCTGGCTTCCATTGCCACCATATTGGCACTTAACAGCATCAGTATCAAGAATATCGGCATCGTTCACAATCGCGAGGCAGAAGGTGGCGTCCTGAAAATCGAATTATATGATGAAGAAAGCATGAACCGTGCAGGTACTATTCTTTCAGGAAAGGGCTATCATATTTACAAGAAAAAGTAAGAGAACGTTATGCTGCAATAAAATATGCCATCAAGCAATATGTCAACATCTATAACTTGATGGCATACTTTTGTGTATACTCAGACAAATCCTATTCATCTTTTCTCTGCCGCCTCTTTAGCCGCCATTTTTCAACTGAAACAATGGACAGCAATCCAAAGATACCCCCACAGGTATCCAGCAATACATCTAACGGATTGCTGTAACGTCCCGGTACGAATAACTGGTGCAATTCATCCGCTGCAGCTGAAAGAAATACCCAGCAAATCGTTATCAAATACAATCTTTTTCCTCTCTTTGCCCAGGGTCTTAAAAAGCTGTATACCAGCACTCCCATAACTGCATACTCTGAAAAATGTGCCAGCTTTCTGATCGGAGTTTCAACATTCTCAGCCATTTCCAGCATATAACCTTCTGTCCAGTTACTGTCAGTTAAGGCATTGATAAGTTCTACTCCTTTCTCCGCCACATACATACTCAAACCGCTTGACTGCTCACCGTCCTGTGCCGAAAAAGAAAATATCATACTATATAACAGAAGGAGCAGACAGCCCGCAGATGCACTGATTAAAATACGCTTCCTTCTGTCCCTTTTATCTGACTTATCATTCACATTCATTTCCATTTTGTAAAGCCTGTTTTTTATCCTCTTCATTTAAAACAGCCACAATCGTCTCTACCCGAACATTCCTGCCATTCGATATAAAATCTGTAGCAAGCTGTTCTCCCCCGGAATAAAAACACTTAATTCCACGCGCTTTCAGTCTTGCTGCAACAGTCTGATCCACAGAATCCGGATTTTCTTCGGCATTCCCTGTAATAATGGCGTATTCAGGGTTTACCCGCTCCAGCAGTTCCTCCGAAGTAGCATCATCCTCTCCATGGTGTCCAAGCTTCAGCACATCTGCCCGGCATTCCATACCGCTTGCAAGATAAATTGCCTCTTCCTCCAGTTCCATATCGCCTGTCAGAAGGAAAGCAGTCTCAGCATAGCATAACCGAAACACCACAGAATTATTATTTTCATTGGACTTATCAGGCTTCTCCGGCACCCAGACTTCCATCCGTGCCTGTCCCATATCGATGACTTCTGAGCCGTAAAGCTTCGTGGCTGTACTGTTTCTCTTACCGGCTGCCTTTTTTACATGCAGTTCAGCAAATGTGATTTTGTCTCTGCCGGAATAATAGACTGTCTCCGTTGGAAATGCACGCAAAATCTTTTTCAGGCTGCCGCTGTGATCCTTGTGTCCGTGTGTCAGAAAGACTGCTTTGAGAGACTCTACTCCTTTGGCATGGAGCACCTCTTTGATTTTGGGCGCATCCTCCCTGGTACCGGTATCGCACAGATAAAAACCGTCCTCCGGTACTTCTATCAGAAAACAGTCAGCTTTTCCGATAGAAATAAAGGACAGACGCAGTTCGTTTTGAGGACTGCTATCTGTTCTGCCCATCATCCTGTCCTCTTGCTGCTTCCTGTTCCATATCCTGATCGGTTATGAACATCGCATCTCCAAAGCTGAAAAAGCGATAGCGCTCTTTTATGGCTTCTGCATAAGCATTCAGCACATTCTCTCTGCCCGCCAAAGCAGATACCAGCATCACAAGTGTAGATTCCGGAAGGTGGAAATTGGTAATCAGCGCATCCAATACCTTAAAGCGATATCCGGGATAAATGAAGATTTCGGTATTATCACAGCCGGCATGAATGAAACCATCCTCACCAGAAGCACTTTCCACTGTACGACAGCTGGTAGTACCCACACAGATGACTCTTCCGCCGTTTACTTTGGTTTGGTTGATCAGCGCTGCTGCTTCCTCCGATACCTGATAATATTCAGAATGCATGTGATGCTCCAGCACATTCTCTTCTTTTACCGGACGGAAAGTCCCCAGTCCTACATGGAGTGTTACATAGGCAATGTTCACACCTTTGGCTGCAATCTGCTCTAACAGCTGTGTAGTAAAATGCAGACCTGCGGTAGGTGCTGCTGCCGATCCCTCGTACTTGGCGTACACCGTCTGATAACGGTTGCGGTCTTTCAGTTTATGGGTAATATAGGGAGGCAAAGGCATCTCTCCCAGGCGGTCAAGCACCTCTTCCCAGATACCTTCATACTCGAAACGAATCAGTCGATTGCCTTCTTCTACTGTTTCCAATACTTCTGCTTTCAGCATTCCATCTCCAAATACCAGCCTGGTTCCGGGCTTACATTTCTTCCCTGGTTTTACGAGAGTCTCCCACACATCAGCTTCCCTGCGCTTTAACAAAAGCACCTCCACATGAGCGCCGGTACCTTCCCGCTCCCCTAAAAGTCTTGCCGGAATAACCTTGGTATTATTCAGTACCAGGCAGTCTCCCGGATGCAGATAATCTATAATTTCTTTAAAAATATGATGCGACACTGCCCCGGTGTCCTTATTTAGCACCAGGAGCCTGGAGGACGAGCGGTCCTCCAGCGGGTCCTGGGCAATCAGTTCCTGAGGCAGGTCAAAATAAAAATCTGATTTTTTCAGTTCTGTCATATTGAATCCTTTATCAGCCATGCATCCGATGCACGGCGAATTTATATTACATTCCTGCTTTTTCTACGAAAGCGCGATATCCACGGTAGGTCTCATACACATCAGCCTTGCTGGTAGCTTCCCAGGGGGCATGCATGTTAAGAACTGCCACGCCGCTGTCGATGACATTCATGCCATACAGAGCCAGGATATAAGCGATGGTTCCGCCACCGCCCAGGTCTACTTTACCAAGCTCTGCAGTCTGGAAGTTGACGCCGGCTTCTTCATAAATCTTTCTGATGTGAGCCAGGTATTCTGCGTTGGCATCGTTGGAACCGGATTTTCCTCTGGAGCCGGTGAACTTATTCAGTACCATACCGCCACCCAGGTAAGCTACATTTTTCTTATCAAAGCTTCCTGCATAGGAAGGGTCGTAAGCACTGCTAACATCGGAAGAAAGCATGCAGCAACGTGCCAGACATCTGCGCACATTCAGCTCACTGTATTCGCCGCAGAGATTCATCACCTCTGCCACTGCATTCTCAAAGAATCTGGACTGCATACCGGTAGCGCCTACAGAACCGATTTCTTCCTTGTCTACCAGGATACAGCACATGGTTCTCTTAGTCTCTTTCGTATCCAGCATTGCCATCAGAGAGGTGTAAGCACAGACTCTGTCGTCCTGACCATAGGAAAGGATTATGCTGCGGTCGAAGCCTGCTTCTCTTGCTTTACCGGCAGGAACTACTTCCAGTTCTGCGGAGATAAAGTCCTCTTCTTCGATATCGTACTGGTTTTTCAGGATATCCAGGATGCCTGCTTTGACAGCTTCCTTTACGGTCTCTTTCTTGCCATCGGCATTCTTATCTTCTGCCTTAGGTCCTACTTTAATAGGCTTGTTGCCTACGATCAGGTCAAGTGCTTCTCCTTCGATGACCTTGGCAGCTTTCTTTTCCAGCTGCTCCTGAGACAGGTGGATCAGCAGGTCTGAAATGAAGAATACGGGATCATCTTCATTTTCACCTACGTTCAGTTCAATAGTGGTGCCGTCTTTCTTTACTACCACACCGTGAAGCGCAAGAGGAATGGTTACCCACTGATACTTTTTCACACCACCGTAATAATGGGTGTCGAGATAAGCAAATCCGCCGTCTTCGTAAAGCGGATTCTGCTTGATGTCCAGTCTGGGGCTGTCAATATGTGCGCCCAGAATGTTCATACCTTCTGTCATAGGTCTGGTACCGATCTGGAACATAGCGATGGATTTATTCATCCATACGCTGTATACTTTATCGCCTTTTTTCAAGGTCTTACCTTCTGCAATCAGTGTTTCCAGTTCTTTATATCCTGCTGCTTCTACGGTATTTACAATGGTGTCGATACACTCACGCTCGGTCTTACTGTTATCCAGGAACTCTCTGTATCCTGCATTTAATGTTTCCAGTTCTTTTAACTGGGCTTCGTTGTAGGTTTCCCAAGTATTTTTTCGTTCCATTTTATCTCCAATTCCGGGCATTTCTGCCCAAACTTCTTAATCAAAATTACTTTACAATCTATCCGTCAGCTTCTAAGTTCCACGCCGTACTTCTTATTTAGCTGCTTTAAAACTTTCTTTACGAATCCATCAACAGATTCCGCACCAAATGCCTCATCTTTGGGTGTGAATACCACTGTAAAGGCCATACTCTTCTTATCAGCCGCAATCTGTTCTCCTTCATAAATATCAAAGAGAGAAATGTTTGTGATGTATTTGCAGCTTTCCTTCATAACCGCTTCAATCTCTCCGCAGGTGATCTCCTTGTCCATTACCAAAGCCAGGTCACGCTGCTCCTCAGGGAACTTAGGCAAAGGCTTGAATACAGGCTTTTTGCCGTACCACTGGGATACTACTTTAAGATCCATTTCCAGAATAAATGCAGGGGTACGCAGATCCTGTTCATCAGCAACATCATAGGCAAGCTTTCCAAAGTAACCGATTTCTGCTCCATTGCACAAAATACGTGCCGTCTGGTAAGGATGCAGGAAGGTATTACTCATATTCTCATACACAAACTCTAACTGCAGAGTATCAGCAATCTTCTCAGCTATACCCTTCATGGTATAGAAGGATTCCTTTTTACCGAAAATACCTACACACAGTCTGGGCTTTTCATCCGGATACTGAGTCAAAGGAAGCTCATAGGGCATAAATACATTGCCGATTTCAAATAATCTTCCCTCCAGATTACCTCTCTTCTGGTTACGCGCAATTGCATTGATCATGGATGCTGCCAGGGTGGTTCTCATCAGGGACAATTCATCACTGATCGGATTCATAAGTCTGATGGTCTTGCGCTCTACGGCATCCTGGGGCAATTTCAGCATGTCAAGGTCTGCAGGTGAGAAGAAGGAATAATGAATACACTCGTAAGCACCTACGCTGCACAGTGCTTTCTTCAGCTTCAGCTCACTCTTTTGCTGCAGGTTGAGTCCACCGATGGTAACCTGTGCTGAAGGCATAAAAGCAGGTACCACATGATCATAACCATACATACGGATCACTTCTTCTGCCACATCCTGATAAGTTTCCATATCCTCACGATAAGCAGGTACCTGAAGGATCAGGGAATCCCCATCCATCTTGGGCTCGAAGGACAGATTGGTCATAATCTTAAGTATTTCCTCATTGGGCACTACAATACCCAGACAATCATTTACTTTTTTAACACTTACGGTAAGTTCCCTGGGTTCTACGCTATTGCCGGTATTGACATCCACATGTGTGCGCCCCACTTTACCACAGCCAAGCTCCTCAATCAGATGAAGCGCACGCTTCATTGCCATAACCGTTGCATATTCGTCTACACCCTTTTCATAACGGGCGCTGGAATCAGAACGCTTGCCAAGTGCTCTGGAGGTTCTGCGGATATTGTCACGGGCAAATTTGGCAGATTCGAACAAAACGGCACTTGTAGTGTCACGGATTTCAGAATTCAATCCTCCCATAACACCTGCCAAGGCAACAGGCTTTACACCGTCACAGATTACCATATTGGCATCTGTCAGTGTCAGTTCCTGACCATCCAGGGTAGTAATCGTTTCACCGTCAGCAGCTCTTCTTACTTGAATGGCATTGCCTTCCAGTGTGGTCAGGTCAAAAGCATGCATGGGCTGACCCAGTTCTTTCAAAATATAGTTGGTAATATCCACCACATTAGAGATAGCATCAATGCCTACCAGAGCCAATCTTCTCTTCATCCATGCGGGAGATTCCCCTATGGTAACATCTGTTACATAATGGGCGCTGTATCTGGGACACAGATCCGGACAATCTACCGTTACTTTAAATCCGGCAAGCTCTTCCTCTGTTTCTGAATAGCTTACATCCGGCATCTTTAATTCTTTTTCCAGAACGGCCGCAACCTCTCTGGCGATACCGAAGATACTCTGGCAATCCGGACGGTTAGCGGTAATGGCAATATCAAAGATCCAGTCATCCAGACCTAAGATCGGTTTAACATCTGCGCCAACCGGGGCATCCTCAGGGAGCACCAGAAGGCCGTTGTAGCCCGCACCGGGATACATATTTTCACTGACACCAAGCTCTACGCCGGAGCAAAGCATACCGTGGGATTCATAACCGCGAAGCTTGCCTTTTCCAATGGTCATAACACCTTCTACTGTCTTATGGTCCTTAGCAGTAGCATATACGGTAGCGCCTACTAAAGCTGCGGGGAACTTACCTCCCGCTGCCACATTGTCTGCACCACAGCAGATCTGGAAGGTACCATGCTCGCCGCAGTCTACCTGGCATACATGCAGGTGGGTGTCGGGAATGGCTTCACAGGTCAGCACCTTACCTACGACTACCTTACTGATATCTTTTCCTACTTCATACAATTCTTCTACTTCGAAGCCACAGGAAAATAACTTATCCTGTAACTCCTGGGGTGTAATATCTATATCAACATATTCCTTTAACCAACTAAGGGGTGTGATCATATTTCTTTACCTTACCTTTCTGATTAGTCGTTCAACTGTTTTAATACACGTAAATCGGATTCAAACAATAATTTAATATTGTTGATGCCGTATTTTAACATTGCCGTACGCTCAATACCGATACCGAATGCAAATCCGCTGTATTCATTGGGATCCACACCGCAATTCTCCAGTACTTTGTTGTTAACCACTCCGGCACCCAGGATCTCTATCCAGCCTGTTCCTTTACACAGCTTACAGCCACTTCCTCCGCATTCAAAGCAGCTGCAGTCTACCTCTACAGAAGGCTCAGTGAAGGGGAAGTAAGAAGGACGAAGTCTGGTCTTGGTACCCTCTCCGTAAATCTTCTTAACAAATACATCCAGCATACCCTGAAGGTCGCAAAGTGTGATCCCCTTGTCTACTACCAGACCTTCCATCTGGGTAAACATAGGAGAATGCGTAGCGTCATCATCAGAACGGAATACCTTACCGGGAGACAAAATCTTAATAGGCGGTTTCTTGCTCTCCATGACATGAATCTGTCCTGCAGAGGTCTGTGTTCTCAAGAGAAACTCCGGTGACAGATAGAATGTATCCTGCATGTCTCTGGCAGGATGATCCTGAGGGGTATTTAATGCTGTAAAATTGTAATAGTCAGTCTCAATCTCAGTTCCCTCAAAAATCTCAAATCCCATGCCTGCAAATACATCGATGAGCTGATTGCGAATCAGAGTAATGGGATGAAGATTTCCTTCCTCGGATTCTACTGCGGGGAGAGAAATGTCAATTTTCTCAGACTCGTAACGATCCTGCAGCTCCTTTGCTTTCATCTTCACATCCATCTCACCAAGGTAGGTAAGTGCCCATTCCTTCAGCGCGTTGACACCCTTACCATAGTCTGCTCTCTGCTCAGGGGGAATGTTTTTCATTTCCTTCATCAGCAGACCGATCTTACCGGCCTTGCCATCCAGATATTTCTTTTTGAATTCATACACTTCTTTTGAAGAATTTAATTCTTCTGCACCAGCAATGATCTCTTGCTTGATCTGTTCCAAATTAGCGTTCATAATGCCTACTGTAAAAATTTTAAATTTGCTTTACTCGCCAAGGGGTTCGCCTGTCATCTTCGATAAGCAGCCTTGTATCGCTTCGCGACACAAGGCTCGCGTTGCTCGCCAAATGCTCTTCTTCATGGAAATGTGTGCACGCACACACTTCCATTCATCCGAGCACTTGGCTCTGCTTATCGCGTAAAAAATCCCTTGTAGCTTGCTACAAGGGACGAAAAGATTTCCGCGGTACCACCCATATTCCCAATGACTTAAAATATCATTCTCAAAGTCCTTTGGGCTCTTCATTAAGCTTAACGCGCCTCCACGTCACAGGTTACCATTGCTCTCGCCCATGCAGCTCCGGTGGGAACTTCGAGGGATCATCTGAACTTAAGGAAGCTTCCAGCCGCTGACTTCCTCTCTCTGAAAGAAAATGATACTCTACTGTACACCTTCATTGCTTTTCTAATATCTTTCTTTATTTTAGTGATTTACAGGGTAAATGTCAAGTACTACTTTTTAAATTTCCAACCAATCCGTTCTTCTCTCCCCACCATCGATTGAGATACGCCCCGATCATCATGATATACATACAGACATAAAGCCAGATCATGATAATGACAATGATGGATAAGCTGCCGTAAATAGAGTACGAATCCCCCCTGCCCACATACAGAGAAAAGCACCAGGAAAAAATACTCCAAGCCACTGCTGTAAAAGTTGCTCCCGGAATCTGATCCTTAAAATGCAGCTTTTTAGCCGGTACGTAAGCATAAACAGCCGCAAAGAGAATCGTCAGCACCAGCCACACCGCCAGGAATCTGAAATGCATCAGGAATTCAAACAAAATCCTGATCTGCGGGAACCTGTGCAGCACCAGATCCACCAGCTGATTTCCGAAGACCATAATAAACAGGGACAAAATCAACACAATCAGCATAACAAAGGTATATAAAGAAGAAATCACTCTAAGCAGGAAAAAGTTCCTCTCCTCTTCTGCATCATTGACTGCATTCAGACCCCACACAAGAGCCTGGACGCCTTTCCCCGCAGACCATAAGGTTGCCAATGCAGCTACAGACAAGATTCCCGCTGACTTGTCATACACATCGGAAATCAGGCTGGCAACCAACGGATCCATAAGATCAGGCGTAAAATCCGTCACAGCAGTCAACAGGTTTTCTTCCGTCAGCGGCGTAAAAGGAATAATCGTGCATATCATGATCAACATCGGTACAATTGATAAAAAAAGGAAAAAAGCTGCGCTGGAAGCAAAAGCGCTGATATTTTCTTTCTTCATTTGTCCGGCAAACTCTCGTACAGCAAAAATAAGTTTCAACACCTTTTAGGTCTCCTCGCTTCATCATTCATATACGTTTAAAAGCAGACATCCCTGATAGAAAAACGCCAGAATCTGCTGCGCTGTCCTGCCCTCCGCTGCCATATTCCGTGCACCGTTCTGAGACATCCCCACTCCATGGCCGTATCCGCCGCCTGTCAAATAATATCCTACCACATTTTCCTTCTCTTTAACAGTCTCTAACAGGAAAAAACCACTGGGAAGCAGTGTCGGTGCCGAAGCCTGACTGCCATCCTGCCTGAAAACCTTGGTTTCCCCGTCACAGAGTATGTATCTGATATTATATTCTGTAAAAATCAGATATGTCTCTTTATCTGTCGTAAGAAGCAGTTCCTTCGCCACGCCTCCTGCTCCCCTCTCTGTAATCTCCAGATTGAGAATATGATTCCACGCTTTCACGTCCTCACTTTTATATGTTCCGTCTTCCTGCAGGGTCAGTATCCCGGAAGGATTGGCTTGATAGCGCTCCTTCAATCGCTGACAGATCGTATCAGAATCAATGGATTCTTTCTCATATTGCCAGCGGTACCAGCTTTCTGATACTTCATAGTCATCCACATTTTTAGAACAGATAAACCGGGCAAAATCTTCTTCCCTGGTTAAATCCATTTTGGCCATTTCAGTCCGATTGATCAAATGTGAAGTCAGATACGCCGGGCTGCCGCCGCTTTCCACACTCCATACGTCGGCATCGCTTCCCACACCGCAGGAAGTAGAATAATAATAGGTATCAGCCGGTGCATCGCCCTCTTCCCAAAACAAAATTTGCCCATATGTCTCTTTTACAGCAGTAGTAGCAGCTTCCTGCTCTGCAATATTGTTATAGACCTGATATCCGGTACTGTCATCCACATGAGCCCCATACTTAGGCAGACCCGCATGGAGCATGTGTTTGTAGGCATAAGTTCTGGCACAGACAGCCTGAGCATTCAAGGCTTCTGCCGGATAAGAAGCCGGCATTTCACTCGGTACCACACTATAAAGATATTCTTCCAAAAGCACCTCATTGATGACAGCCAGTCCCTTCCCGGTATTCATCACTTCTATCGTACCCCGATAAGCAGGTATGCCCTGATTCCTACTCACATTTTGTAGTATGACTTTCCCGGTCAATACCGATGGTACAATGCGTATCCTTCCTTCATTCAGCCACTGACTGTTTTCATCTATCTCACAAACCTCCCCGGCCTGATGCAGTTCCTCTACCGTCTGGCCGCCCGAATCATAACATATCGTATAATCGGTGTCAGAGGTGATGGTAAGGTTATCGTGCAGCATCGCTTTATAATCCCCGGATTTTATCAGGACTCTGATATATTCCATCACCTCTTCTTTTACCATCAGAATGGCACAGATTTTACCATCCTCCAGCACAAAGTCCGCAAAATCATAACCGATCAGCAAATCCTGCCCGGTACACATCGTCAAGGTATCATAGAGCCGGTAGCCTTTGACTCTTTCAGTCAGTGCATACTTTCCAACCCCCTCCAGTTCGATACCTTCCGAATCTACTGCCAGAACCTTACCATTTATTTTATGTGATTTTACCTGAACCCGTGCAACCTTCTCATCAGAAAGCACGATATCAGCCACCTGTTCTCTGGCTTCCTCAGGTATCATTACACCTTCTTCGCACTCATAAACTTTCTCAAGTCCCTCTTCAAAAACTTTCAGATGATTCTCTCCTGTCTCCATAATCCACACGTTATAAAGATTCCTGATGACAGGCTCCGGCTCTATCCACTGTAATATGGCACTGAACAGTCTGCAGACCAGCAGAATCAGCAGCAGTACAATGCCCAGGATACAGGCCAATGCTTTCAGCTGCATTCGCTGAGATTTGCTCAGTTTATTTTCCCGTTCTTTAAAATCCATCGCTTACCCTCTTGTCCTATTTAATATACACTTCCTCTATCACAATAACAGATTGCTATGTAAAACTTTCCCGGAAAGTCAGAAAAGAGCAGCCACACCGGACTGCTCTCTTATCATTGGTATCTCAACGCTTTGGTATTGTGTATTACACTTATCCCATGTATTATTCCCCCAAGATGCCGGTTCCTGCCTTTTGACTCCTAGCTCTCGCCAGGTGGGTAAATCCGCAACCAAAGCTTTTGCCTTCCCTTCCAATCCTCAAATGAGTGAGGGCTTGACAGCCACTTGGCAATATAGGAATCCCGTTTAAAGTAAATGTAGGTTCAAAACTAACAGGAGTTGTCGTGCATCTCAGGTTAAGTATATTATAGCCAATGTTGGGGCATTTGACAACAGGTAATTTTAAACAATTATTTAGCAACTTATGCGGAGCATTTGAGCCTGACCGTGGAGTCTCATTGAGACGCTGTTGGCTGGGAGGAAAATGCAGTCTCCCCTGTAAAAGTTGATGATTTCTTTGGTGCCGTAGAGGACACCGCAGCCGGTTGTACATAGGAGAACCTGGAAAGAATCAGGGGATGTACTTATGGTGGACATTTGGCGGCATTGTTCGGTGTTTAGAAGGAGGCGCTCTACCTGGAAATATTTGCAGCGGCAGAGGAATTCGCTGGCGCAGCCTCTTTTGTATTTGAGGACGCGCATGGGTTGTCTGGGGCGGGTGCTTCCTTTTAAGTTGGCTGCCTCTAAGGCTTTTTCAATGTGGAGGGGGCGCTTGTTGCCGAATTTGTCTTCGCGGTTGTAGTCGTAGAGGCGGTAGGTCAGGTTGGAGTTTTCCTGGATTTCAGCAATCAGAGCTCCGGCGCCAATGGCATGGACAGTTCCTGCCTCGATGTAGAATACGTCGTCCTTATGGATTGGGACTTTTTGAAGATATTTTTCTACGGTGCCGTCCTGAAGGCTCTTCCTCAGTACTTCTTTATCCATATCATGATGAAATCCGTAGACGAGTTCGGCATCTTTGGCGGCATCCAGTACGTACCACATTTCAGTCTTTCCCCAGGAACCATTCTCGTGGTCTCTGGCATATTCGTCATTCGGATGGACCTGTACGGACAGGTCTTTTTGGGCATCGATAAATTTAATTAAGATGGGGAGTGCTCCGTTTGGGTCTGCGTGGATGCCCAGGTACTCCGGATGTTCTTTTAAAACCTTGGGAAGCATCTTCCCCTCGTGTTCCCCGCCGGCTACCATACTGGGGCCATCCGGGTGAGTGGAACACTCCCAGGTTTCCGCCAGAGGCTCCATATCTATGTCTTTTCCAAAATCATCATTGAGACGAGTTCCGCCCCAGAGGTAATCCTTTCCGGCAGGTTTCAGCAGAAACGGCTCATTTTTCCAGAGAATATTTTCGTTTGTCATGGACACTGATCTCCTTACCAAGCTGCACTTCAATCAATTTAAGCTCCGTATCTGCAATGATCGTGTGCCTGCAGCCGGCTTCCATGGTTACTACATCTCCGGCTTTCACATGTTGCTCCATTCCATCCACTATGGTTCTGCCTTCCCCGGAGATTACCGTCCAGACCTCGTCTCTTCTTTCGTGGCTGTGGTAATGCATGCTGTGACCGGGGTTAAGAGTTACTTTGATGGTCAGGCTTTCCTCTTCCACGTCCATTACCCGGAAGCTTCCCCATGATTTCTCCGCAAACATGATCTGTTGATCCAGTTTGTCTACAAAAGGTTTGATGTAGCTTGACTGTTCCTTATCCGAAACCAGAATACCGTCAGGACTGGCTGAAACGACTACATCCTTAAGGCCCATACACAGAACCGGTACATCCAGTTCATTTATCACATGTACGTTTTCACAGTTTTCATTGAACATGGCCTCACCCACGCTGGGGCCTTCCATGGCTTCCGTCAGCGTGTTCCAGGTTCCAAGATCCTTCCACTGACCTGCATAACGCAGCACCTGAATATTACTCTCCTTTTCTACGACAGCATAGTCAAAGCTGATTTTGGTAAGGGAATCATATTTATTGTACAATTCATCATAATCTGTAAAATCAATGAGTTCGTGGGCTTTATCCAGAACGTATTTGAGTTTATAAGCAAATACTCCGCCATTCCAGAGGGCTCCCTGGCTGATATATTCTCCGGCAGTAGCCACATCCGGTTTTTCCTTAAAGGTAGAAACTCCGCTGATCCTCTCCTTACTTGTAGGTATGATATAACCATATTTTTCACTTGGATAAGTGGGTTCGATCCCCATAAGTACCAGATTAGCATCGCCTGTCTGTGCCAGCTGTCCCAGTTCCTTTAACGCTTCAAAATAAGTATCCTCTACGTAAGGGTCCACCGGGCATACTACTACGGATTCCTCTTCCGCAATTCCTTTTACGTCATGAAGATACGCCGTAGCAAGAGCGATTGCCGGAAAAGTATCCCTTCTGCAGGGTTCTACACAGACACTTACACCCTCTCCTATCTGGTTATGGATGGCGGACACCTGGCTTCTTGAGGTTGCCACGGTAATGAGTGCTCTAGGGTCAGCTTTGCGAATCTGCCCATACACGCGCTGAACCATGGATTCATATTCTCCGGCTTCCGTCTTGAATATCTTTATAAACTGTTTGGAGCGGACATCATTAGACAGTGGCCACAATCTTTTTCCGGAACCTCCGGATAATAATACAAGATTCATCTTTCTTACCTTTCTGCTCTCATAGGATTATTTAAGAAGTCTTCATAAGCAAGCCTGATGCCTTCTTCCAACTCTGTTGTATACTTCCATCCTAACTTTTCCAGCTTAGATACATCAAGAAGCTTTCTGGGAGTTCCGTCAGGTTTAGAACTGTCCCATTTGATTTCTCCCTCGTATCCTATGACTCTGGCAGTCAATTCTGTTAATTCTCTGATAGTCAGTTCTTTTCCGGTACCTACATTGACTGTCTCGTTCCCGGAATAGTTGTTCATCAGGAACACACAGGCGTCTGCAAGATCATCCACATAGAGAAACTCTCGAAGAGGAGTTCCGGTGCCCCAGCAGGTCACTTCTTTTGCACCGGCTACCTTAGCTTCATGGAATCTTCTGATCAAAGCAGGGAGCACATGGCTGTGGGTAGGATGATAATTATCATTGGGGCCATACAGGTTGGTGGGCATAGCCGAAATATAATCGGTACCATACTGTCTGTTCAGAAATTCACAGTATTTCAATCCTGATATTTTAGCCAAAGCATAGGCTTCATTGGTCTTCTCAAGTTCAGAAGTAAGCAGACAGCTTTCCGGCATAGGCTGCGGTGCCATTCTGGGGTAAATGCAGGAGGAACCCAAAAACAGAAGTTTTTTACAGTGATTCTGCCAGGCACTGTGAATCACGTTCATTTCCAGAATCATATTTTCATACATAAAATCAGCCAGTGCCTCGGCGTTGGCTACAATGCCGCCCACCTTGGCAGCTGCCAGAAACACATAGTCCGGCTTTTCCTGAGCAAAGAACTGCTCTACCTCTTCCTGTCTGCACAGGTTCAATTCCTTGTGTGTGCGGACTATTATATTATGATAGCCCTGCTTTTCAAGTGCCCTGACGATTGCAGAGCCTACCATTCCGCGATGTCCAGCCACATATATTTTCGCGCCTTTTTCCATCATGATTTTATCCTTCTTTCCTGTTTAAAGCTAAATTTTCAGACTGTCTTATTTCAGGCATCTTGCCTTCCTTCTTATGCCAGCGCCGCTTTCATTGCGGCTTCTCTTCTTGCCAGCTCCCTGTCATGCTCCGCCATAATACGCACCAGTTCCTCATAGCTTGTCTTCTGCGGATTCCATCCAAGCACCTTTTTCGCCTTTGTAGGATCTCCCCAAAGATTATCTACATCAGTAGGTCTGAACCAGGCAGGGTTCACGCATACCAGCATCTTACCGGTAGCTGCATCGTAGCCTTTCTCTTCCAGACCGGTACCCTCCCAACGGATATCAATTTCATTGGCTTTAAATGCCTTTTCCGTAAAATCTCTTACTGTATGCTGTACACCTGTGGCAATGACAAAGTCTTCCGGTGTATCGTGCTGCAGCATGAGCCACATGCACTCCACGTAATCCTTGGCATAGCCCCAATCGCGCAGAGAGTCCATATTTCCCAGTTCCAGATGGTCCTGGAGACCTTCTGCGATTCGTCCGGCTGCCAGAGTGATCTTCCTGGTTACAAAGTTCTCTCCTCTTCTCTCGGATTCGTGATTGAACAAAATACCATTTACAGCAAACATTCCATAGGCTTCCCTGTACTCTTTCGTCATCCAGAAGCCGTATTGTTTTGCAACCGCATACGGGCTGTAAGGATGGAAAGGTGTCGTCTCTCGCTGAGGAATCTCTTCTACTTTACCATACAATTCTGATGTAGATGCCTGATAGATTCTGGTCTTCTTGGTCAGTCCCAGGATACGGACAGCTTCCAGTACACGAAGCACGCCCAATGCGTCTACATCTCCGGAATATTCGGGCACATCAAAGGATACCTGTACATGAGACTGAGCTGCCAGATTATAGATTTCATCCGGTTGAATCAGGTTGATGATTCGAATCAAAGAAGACGAATCCGACATATCGCCATCATGGAGTGTCACCGCACTTTTTGCAATCAGATGATCTATTCTTGCAGTATTTGAAATGGAAGATCTCCTTGTGATACCATGCACTTCGTACCCTTTTTCCAAAAGGAACTCTGCCAGATAAGAACCGTCCTGCCCGGTAATACCGGTAATTAATGCTTTTTTCATTTCATTCCTCAACTTTCTGTTGTATTCTTCACAATCTGTTGTATATTTTAAACCTGTATATATAGGAATATAAGTGTAAATCTTGCAAACTTCTAGCATTATATTGACTTTTTTGATATACTATACCTATAGCAGTTTTTTAGAAAGGACATAGTATGGAAACTTCACTTTTTCAGGGCCAATTACAGAACAGCAACCGTATTCTCTACACCCCTTCCTCTTTTGCCAAGACTTACCTGATTTATCTTCAGGAAATTGGCCAGTTACATGCCTGTGACCCGCATACCAGCCGCAGGCAGAGTCTTTCTTCGTACCTTTTCTTTATGGTAGAAAAGGGAACCGGAGTTTTAGAATATGACGGGAAAATCTATCCTCTTTCCTCCGGAGACTGTGTTTTTATTGACTGCAGAAAAACTTATTCCCATAGAACCAGTGAAGATCTCTGGACGTTAAGATGGGCTCATTTTTATGGTTCTAATCTGAGTGGAATCTATGAAAAATATGTGGAAAGGGGAGGTCTGCCCTATTTCCGCCCTACCAACCTCTCTCTTTATAAAACACTTTTAGAAGAAATACACTCTCTTGCAGAAAGCGGAATCTATATCAGAGATATGAAGATTTATGAAAAGTTGACCTCACTTCTGACGCTCCTCATGGAAGAGAGCTGGCATCCTACGGGCAATATCCATACCACTTCCTCCAAAAGAAATCTTCAGGATATCAGGGATTATCTTGACCTGCATTATCAGGAAAAAATTACGCTGGATGATCTTGCAGATTTTTTTTATATAAACAAATTTTATATGTCCAGGATTTTCAAGGAACAATTTGGCCTGACAATCAATCATTATCTTTTACAAGTGCGAATTACACATGCCAAGCAGCTTCTGCGTTTCAGCGACCTGCCCATAGAAAAAATCGCCCATGAATGCGGCATGAGCGATTCTAATTATTTTACCAGAATATTTAAAAAAGTGGAAGGCACGGCTCCCGGCGAATTCCGCAGGCATTGGACCCGATGATCATGCTTCTCAATGTGTTACTTGGATCCCCTTCCCAATAAGACAACCATAACCGTTTTTAGAAGTATTTTAATATCTACTCCGATGTTCCAGTTTTGAATATATTGAAGATCCAGTTTGACTACCTCTTCGAAGTCAGTGATGTTGCTTCTGCCGCTGACCTGCCACAGACCGGTCAGCCCCGGTTTAGCAGCCATCCTGGCACGGTGATGAGGTGCATATTGCAACCACTCATCTACTGTCGGCGGTCTGGTACCAACAAGGCTCATCTCTCCCTTTAAAATATTCCAGAACTGTGGAAATTCATCCAGCGAAGTCTTTCGAATAAACCAGCCTAAGCCGTGCCTTGTTCCATCCATTCCGCTGCCGATGATTCTGGGATCAGCATCCAGTTTGAACATAAATCCCTGCATTTCGTTACGAGCCATCAATTCTTTCTTGCGTTCTTCCGCATCCATATACATGCTTCTGAACTTGTAAATTTTGAATCTGCGCCCATTTTTCCCAACTCTCTCTTGGGAAAAGAAAATAGGTCCGGGAGAAGCAATAAAAATGGCCGGTCCCAAAAACAGGGTAATGATTGCAGTAATTATCAGACCGATAACAGCCCCTACAATATCCATGATACGTTTAATCAGCTGCTGTCGCAGACTCATCATATTGATATTGGTAGAAATCACTACATAGCCACCCAGCCTGTCAATCTTCTGGTTACTGCTATTTTCCCCGATTTCAGCCATTACATTATGCACACAGACACCCATTTCCAGACAATCTGTTATCAATTGATCCGGAAGTGGTGTATTCCTTTTTACTTTAATCAAAATACCATCAATCCATCTGGTCTGAATATATTCCTTGATTCCTTCTAAGGTACATACTACTTTAATTCCCTGAATCTCCTGACCTACCATATCATCACGGTCTATGATCATAATGCCCTTTATTTCCAATTCACTGTATGCATTATGGTTCAATACAGTTGCGACAACCTGTCTTGCCATATGGCTGGTTGTAACTAATAACAGCACTTTCTTATTATACAGAACTCTATGATGTGTTAAGAGATAACGCTTCCAGGCGGTGCGGCCCAGATAAAGCAAAGGCAACGACATCACCACATAAATGATAAAAGTCGCCCTTGAAAATTGATCTGCACTCTTAGTCAGAAACAAGTATAACACTTCAATTGCAGAGACAACCACCACATGATTAAGAACCGACTTAAATTCCTGAAAATATCCTCGCCTTATAATACCGGTATAACTTTCCATCAACATTGCTACGCAAATATCTGCCAGTATAATTACCAGTGCAATATTAATATATTGTTGGCTGGCAAATGGATTCACACCTTGGCCGGCTATCAAACCGGAAAGGCTGTATGATATGTTTAATAAAAGCAGGTCCAACAGCATAAAATCCCAATGCTTCAGCAATCTGTTACTTTCTTTTTGATTCAATTTTTCACCTCATAAATATGTCTTATACAATTTCTTTTCAAATATTATCACAAGAAAGTTGAGTCGTAAAGACTTATTGGAGGAAAACGTCACAATCTGTCAGATTAATGTACTGTTTAGCCATTTATACAACATTCCCGTTTGCTTACCTATCGGAAATGAATCACATACCTGACACAATGATTTACCTGCAAGTGTGCTAAAAAAGGCGCCGACATGCAAATATCAGCGCCCTTTCATTCTGTCAGTATTAATTTTACTTACACAAGAACTCTTAATTACAGAGAAGCAGCCTCGTCAACTATCTTCTTCAGAGCATCAAGAGCTTCTGCAGGCAGAGCATCATAGCCTTCCTTCTTGGTATTGAAGCCTTCTACAGCATCTACACGATTCTGCATAGCGTTCTTCAGAGCTGCAACGTAGTCGGCATCAGCCAGATTAGGTGTGAAGCCTTCCCAGTCCATGATCTCGATATCAGAGAAAGGTCCCCACTGAGCAAAGGAAGCCTTACCTTCAACGATAGTCTCCAGGATACCAAGGGTATCAGCAGGTTTAACCTTCTTGCCCATGAAATCACCGGTGTTGATGATGTAGCAGTCTACGTTCTTCTCTTCAACCAGCTTCTTGAACTTCTCATAATCGTTAACCAGAGGATAGGTTCTGAACGGGTTAGCATAAGGAACGATACGAAGAGCGTTCATATCGGTACCGGCTGCAACACGCTCTGCAGTAGAGGTCTTGGTAGCCAGAGTAGCACCCATAACAGATGCAAGAGCTGCACCTTTCAGCTTAACTACAGGAGGAATGGTAGGGTCTTTCATAATCCAGAAGATAGCATTTACAGGAGCATCAATCTTATCTACACGGTTAGGAGACCACAGTTTGGACTTGATAGCACGTCCGTTACCATTTCTGATATCCTCGGTAACCAGCTGAACCTTGCCGTCCTCATCCAGAGTAGCGGAACAGTTCTGAGCGGTCAACAGGAACTTGTTATCAGCACATCCGGTAGGATAGTCTGCTGTCTTATCGAAGTAAGAAGGCTCCAGAGCGATGGATGCACAGGTATCAGTATTGATGATGAAAGCGTCATCATGAAGAACCTTGATCTCGTACTTGCCGCCATGTTTTGCATGGGTCAGAGTGGATTTACCTGATCCGGACAGACCGTATACGGAAGCAACATACTTGCTGCCATCAGCCAGTAAGTACTCTTTCTGTCCGCCGTGGCAGGAAGCATAACCGTTTCTGTTAGCGATAGCCCAAGCCATGGTCAAAGTACCCTTCTTGTGCTCACCGAAATATCTCATGCCAAGGATAGCTGCACAGTTCTCATTGGTATCGAAGTAGCACAGGGTCAGAGGATCGCTCAAGCAGCTGAAATCAACGTCGGGACGCTCATTGGGTACCCACTGAGGATCGGAGAAGATGTAGATATCAGCTTCCTTGCCATCACCTACAGGCTTGGATGCACCGTACATTCTTACATATTCATCAGACAGATACTGGAAGTTCAGCATCCAGTTGTAAAGGATATTCTCTTCTCCTTCAGGAATCAGAAGGTGAGCCTTTACCATGAACTCAGGATCCAGACCGATATAACACTCTGCATGATACATGGTCTTCCAACGAGTCTCATAAACAGCATCTAATACTACCTTGTCCAGCTTAACGCTGTCTACGCCGGGTTCGCCCTTGATACGACGAGCCTGCGCATAACGACCGGTAACTGCACCGTCGTTGAATAACAGAACCTTGGAATCTCTCTCAAGACCCTGCTCTTCTGCCTTGTAAACAGGCATGTCTGTAACGATGGTACCGGGAGAATTCTTAGCTAAATCATAAGCTTCTCTTAAGGTATTAACCTTAACTACGTTATTACCGTAGAAAGCACCTTCGATGATGGAACGTGTCTTACTGAAACCAGTCTTGCCA
The DNA here is from genome assembly GCA_017620975.1 of Lachnospiraceae bacterium. The sequence goes on from JAGAUD010000014.1 coordinate 21,430, forward strand.
GCACCAATTTCAGAAATCGGATAATAAGCTTTTGTTGACATTTATAACGTCCTCCTTATAATGTATTGCTACCGCTTGATATAGCTGCGGTAATTTTTGCACTGTGGCTCCTTAATATGTAATATAAAAGGTTCGCCATATACATTTCCATTATCTCAAAAATCAAGTAAAAAGTCAATAAATGGCATAAAAATTTATAGCCTTTTTATACTTTAACAGTTCAGCCAGAGAAGATATTGGGATAAAAATCGTGCTTGTACGAATTTTTATCCCAATACCTTCTCCGAGGGAGCGCCCTCTTATGAGCAAAAAGTAGTCGCGAAGCGACGGAAAGTACTAACGGTGCGGTTTTGCGAATGGGCGCGTGCTGAACGACCCTAGCGCCCAACCCCTTATACTTCTTTCGTGGCCTCCTTCAACCACTCCTGCTCCTCATCTGTCAGATAAGGTGAAACCTTCTCTCTTACCTGTCTGTGGTAGTCATTCAGATATCTCCTCTGCGTCTCTGTCAGATAAGCAACATCAATGGCTTCCAAATCGATAGGAGCATAAGTCATGGTATCAAAGTACATGAACTGACCGTATTCATTCTTCTCTCCATTGCAGGCTACCATCACATTCTCAATACGGATACCATGGCTTCCTTCAATATATACACCCGGCTCGTTGGTCACGTCCATACCGGCTTCAATCACAGCTTCCACCATACCGTCAGTAAATCGCCAGCGCAGATTCTGAGGCCCCTCATGTACATTCAGGATATAGCCCACTCCATGACCGGTACCGCACTTATAATCCAGTCCGATCTCCCAAAGCGGCTGTCTTGCCATAATATCCAGATTACGGCCGGTGCAGCCGTGAATCCATTTCGTATTGGTCATCTGCAGCATACCTGCTGCCACCAGCGTATAATGCTTTTTCATCTCATCAGATACAGGTCCCAGAACAATGGTTCTGGTCACGTCAGTGGTGCCGCCAAGATACTGTCCCCCGGAATCAACGAGCAGCATACCTTCCGGCTTTAACACCGCATAGCTTTCCGGTGTGGCACTGTAGTGCATCATAGCTGCATTGGCATTATATCCAGCAATCGTAGGGAAAGACAGGTCCAGAAAACCGGGAATCTGTCTGCGCAGCTGCTCCAGATGATCGGCTGCCGTGATTTCCGTGATTTCTTCTTTTCCGATATGTGTTTTCAGCCAGTAAATGAACTTTGTCACCGCCACACTGTCCTGCAGATACACTTTCTTCATATTTTCCAGCTCCACCGGATTCTTGATTGCTTTCAAAAGTTCGGTAGGATTCTTTTTCTCAATCAGCGTCTGGTTTTCGGAAAGTATTTTGTAAATTGCATAGCTGCAATTCCTGTCATCCACCAGAATCTTCTGTCCGCCGTCCAGTCCCTTCAGGAAAGCCATGACATCACTGTACTCTCTGATCCGGATTCCATGAGCTTTAAAATACTGTTTCACGGTATCATCCAGCGCCCTATCCTGAATAAAAAGAACTGCCTCAGTCTCTGTCAAATACGCATAGGACATAGCTACCGGATTGCATTCCACATCACAGCCTCTGATATTAAAAAGCCACATGAGATCATCCAGTTTACTGAGCAGAAAACACTTTGCCCCTTCTTCTTTCAGCTTCTCTCTTACCTCTGAAAGCTTCTCCTCCACGCTCTTTCCGCCAATCGTCTCTTCCAACACAGTCACTTTACCTGCCGGGAATGCAGGTCTGTCAGTCCAGATGCTTTCAGCCAGATCTTTCTCATAGGTAAAAACAATTTTCTTATCCTCAAGTGTTTTCTCATATTTTTTCCCGTTCTGTACTGAAATCACCCTGCCGTCAAATCCAAGAGTCTGTCCCTCTTTCATTTGTTCCTTCAGGAATTCTTCAATGGCAGGAACGCCTTCATCCAGCATTCTGAACAGCTTGATGGTGGTGCCTGCCAGTTCATTTTCTGCCTGAATAAAATAACGACCGTCCGTCCAAAGACCGGCACCTTCCTGCCATACCAGCAGTGTACCGTTGGAACCGCTGAAATTAGAAAAATATTCTCTTACCTTAAAATAATCATTTACATATTCCGAATTATGAAAATCCGCTGTGGGCATCATATAAAAATCAATTCCATTCTCAGCCATAGCCCGGCGCAAAAGAGCCAGCCTGTCCTGAATCACATTATTATCCATTCTTGATTTACCTTCCTATCTTTCCGTTTTGTCTCCTGCCTTTATTCATTCGACTTTTCTTATTTGCTTCGGGTATCTTCTTAGTACCCTTCTGTCAGTTCTCCCTTACACAGTCCTACAGCTCTGGAAGTGCCTATTCTGTCGCATCCCAGCGCCAGGAACATCTTCAAGTCATCCAGCGTAGACACACCGCCGGCTGCCTTGATCTTCACATTGGGACCAATGTGTGCTTTGAACAATTCCACATCTTCCCTGGTGGCACCGCCGGTTCCAAAACCGGTAGAAGTCTTGATATAATCAGCCCCCGCTGCCGTCACAGCTTTACACATGGCTATCTTTTCTTCTTCCGTCAGATAGCAGGTCTCAATGATTACTTTTAAAATATGACTTCCGCACACTTCCTTCAGCCTGCGAATCTCCTCTTCTACCTTATCATACAGCCCGTTCTTCACATCGCTGATATTTACCACCATATCAATCTCATTGCAGCCATCCCGAAGGGCAGCTTCCACTTCTGCTATCTTTGCCTCCGTGACACAGTATCCAAGCGGGAATCCCACCACTGTACAAATATTAATCTTCTCTCCATAGGTTTCATGAATTCTTTTAATATAAGTCGGCGGCACGCACACGCTGGCCGTATGATATGCCATTGCTTCTTCACACAATTTTTCAATATCATTCCATGTAGCGAAAGCCTTAAGCTGGGTATGGTCTACATGTCCAAGCATCTCCTGTACTGTCATTTCGGTCTCCTTTTTCTTTCTTACTCTGTATCCTATTGTAATACCTTTGCATCAAAAAAGCAATTATCAACTGAACTGTAATCTCAAATGTTATAGTTCAGCCCGCGCCATTCGCAAAGCTGCGCCTGCGGCGCTTTCTCGCCGCTACGCAGCTAGCTTTGCTCATAAAATGGCGCTCCGCTCATAGCCTACATGACGTGCTCATTCATGCAAGCATGATTCGCCCATCATATAGGCTATGGCTGAACTGTAATCTCAAATCGGCACTTCGACATTTTTTGCTTGCTTAAATGACAAGACTTATGTTATGATTATGATAATGTTATTTCCAGACATAGGTAATCTATTTTTGAAAGAAAGGAGCAAATGACATGAACAATAACAATATTTATTCCGACATTACCCCGGAAATCCTCAGACTGGCGAAGCTCTCTGCCGAAAGTGGTATCATCGAACAGGAACTTTTTACCCGCTATGAAGTCAAACGCGGCTTAAGAGACTTAAATGGCAAAGGTGTACTTGCCGGACTTACACATATATCAGACGTTAGAGCAAGTGAGATTGTAGACGGCGTCAGCGTTCCCTGTCATGGTCGTTTATTTTACAGAGGATATGATGTAAAGGATCTGGTGAATGGTTTTACCGGTGATGGCAGATTCGGCTTTGAAGAGGTCACTTATCTTCTTTTGTTCGGTGAGCTGCCGGATGCAAAAGAGCTTTCTTCTTTTAAAGAACTTCTTGCCTTTTACCGTACATTACCTACCAGCTTTGTACGCGATATTATCTTAAAAGCTCCCAGCAAAGATATGATGAATACCCTGGCAAGAAGTGTCCTTACTCTTTATTCCTATGATGACAGGGCAGATGATACTTCCATCCCTAATGTATTGAGACAGTGCATGCAGTTGATCAGCCTATTCCCTCTGCTCTCCATTTACGGTTATCAGGCTTACAGTCACTATCATGACGGCAACAGTCTGTTCATTCACCAGCCGGTTGCAGAGCTTTCCACTGCGGAAAATATACTGCATATTCTGCGCCCTGACAGCAAATATACACCTCTCGAGGCCAGGATACTGGATATTGCACTGGTTCTGCACATGGAACACGGAGGCGGTAACAACTCTTCTTTCACTACTCACGTTGTTACTTCTTCAATGACCGATACCTACTCTACCATTGCTGCAGCCATCGGATCCCTGAAAGGGCCCCGTCACGGCGGTGCTAATATCAAGGTTGTCAAGATGTTCGAAGATATGAAGCAGGAGGTACACGACTGGACAGATGAAGACGAAGTCTCCAATTATCTGCGCAGACTTCTGCACAAAGATGCGTTTGACCATGCAGGTCTGATATACGGTGTAGGCCATGCAGTCTACTCTAAGTCTGACCCAAGAGCAGTGATTTTCAAGGGCTTTGTAGAAAAGCTTTCGGAAGAAAAAGGTCTTGAAAAAGAATTTGCCCTCTACTCTCTTGTGGAAAAATTAGCTCCTCAGATAATCAGCAGCGAGCGACAGATGTTCAAGGGTGTCAGCATCAACGTGGACTTCTATTCCGGATTTGTATACAACATGCTGGGATTGCCAATGGAACTATATACTCCTATTTTCGCCATTGCTCGAATCGCCGGTTGGAGTGCTCACAGATTGGAAGAGCTTGCCAATAATGGTAAGATTATCCGCCCCGCATATAAGCCTGTTGGGGAAGATAAAGAGTATGTGTCAATGGTGGATCGATAATCCGTTATCCAAGATTTATTCTGCTAAAAAGACCTGCTAGGAACATACCTTGCAGGTCTTTTAATATTTATTCTTTAAAGCTTCAGGAAATCCCTCACCACCTGCTGCATCTTATCTGCATCACAGATATTATTGTGAATCACTTCCGCACTGCGGATTTCCTCAATAGCATTAGGTACCGTCACATTAGCAATCTTAGACAGTTCATCCACCAGTTCAAAATCTCCCATTGCATCATACTTATGGTCAATGGCATCCATAACGCTTCTTGTAAACTTGAAAGGACTTGCTGTTGATGCGATCACAGTCTTGGTGTTATCACCTTTCTCCTTCACATATTTATCATAAACGGTCGCAGCTACTGCTGTATGGGTATCGATAACATATCCACAGTCCTCATACAGCTTCTTGATGGTCTCGGCTGTCTCAGCCTCATTCGCATAATTGCCGTAGAAGTCAGCCAGTCCGGCCTTCATCTCATCTGTAATCTCATACCTACCCTGTCCGCTTAATGAAGACATCAGCTGTGCATTCTTTTCCCCATCATTGCCGGCGATTCTGTAAATCAGTCTTTCCAGATTACTGGAAATCAGGATGTCCATGGAAGGTGAGGTAGTCAGTACGAACTCTCTGTTGCGGTCATAAGTACCTGTTGCAAAGAAATCATACAGAACCTTATTGTCATTGGAAGCGCAGATCAGCTTTGCAATAGGAAGTCCCATATTCTTTGCATAAAAGGCCGCCAGAATATTGCCGAAGTTACCGGTAGGCACTACAACATTGATAGCTTCTCCTTCTGCAATCTTCTCTTCCTGCAACAGCTTTGCATAAGCATATACATAATAAACGATCTGCGGTACCAGACGACCTATATTGATGGAGTTGGCTGAAGAGAACTGAAAGCCCTTCTCATTCATCTCTTTCGCCAGTTCCTTATCGGAGAAGATCTTCTTTACACCGGTCTGGGCATCATCGAAGTTGCCGTGGATACCTACGACAAAGGTGTTGTCACCCTTCTGGGTCACCATCTGCTTCTCCTGAATGGGGCTGACACCGTTCTTTGGATAGAATACAATGATCTTAGTACCTTCTACGCCTGCAAACCCTGCCAAAGCAGCTTTACCGGTATCACCGGAGGTAGCGGTCAGGATTACGATCTCATTATGTATCTTGTTCTTTCTGGCTGAAGTAATCATCAGATGAGGCAGAATAGAAAGTGCCATGTCCTTAAATGCAATGGTTGCACCGTGGAATAACTCCAGATAATATGCACCTTCTGCTTCCACCAGGGGAGCGATTACCTCAGTATCAAATTTCTCATCGTATGCCTTGCGGATACATTCCTTCAGCTCGTCCTCCGTAAAATCAGATAAGAACAGCTTCATAACCTCATAAGCAACCTCCTGATAACTCATCCGGGATAACTCTTTTAATGACTTCTCCAGGGCAGGAATATGGTCAGGCACGAACAGTCCGCCGTCATCGGACAGACCCTTCAGGATAGCCTCTGATGCCTTTACAGGGGCGATATTGCTTCTGGTGCTTCTATATAATACTTCCATAATCGTTCTTGATTACTCCTTTCATACCATTCTTCATCTTTTTGCAATTTTGCCCCATTTTACCACATTCCTGCTTTCTATGCAAGACACTTTATCAAGCTAAATCAAAAAACTTTATAGAAAGAACTCGTGTCCGCCATGAGCGAACAAAAATGTCAGATTTTCGTCAAACCATCGCATTCTGTCTTCGTCAGCGTATGTTCTTGCTGCGAAATACATAGCCCCCTGAGAGATATCTTCTCCTTCCAGTGCCCTCTGCACAGCTGCCACAGTCTCATCACTAATTATTACTTTCCAGATTTTTCCGGACGAGACCGGCGAAAACTGCGTCACACCTTTTGACTTTTGAAGTACTACCTCAGAAACAGTATCAGGAAAGTCCTCACTGTTTACCCTATTCAAAATCACATTCGCTACAAGGAGTTTTCCATCCTCATCCTCTCCGCCTGCCTCTGCTTCCACAATACGAAGCAGGATATCATAGTCATCCTCGCATAGATTATAAACAAGCGCAGTTGATTGCGCCTGACCGCTAATTACATTTTCGGCAGAAACGCAATCCACTTCTTCCTGATTCTCAGGTTCCGGATTTTCCAGTACTCCATAGTCTACTACCCGCTGTCCGGAAGCACTGCTTAGGACGATTCCCATAGTCCTGCTTCTGTCATCAGCGGTATATGCTGCATCTATTGTTTCTTCATAAAGAGGGCCTGCGGCTTTCAGATTTTTATCGATTCCTGTTACACAGAAAGCTCCTGCCAGCAACAGAAAATGTGCCAGCAGAAGCCCGCTTATGGCTTTTTTATACATGTCTCTCTGATTCCTTTTTTGCTGTTAAACATTTTAAGTTCCTGATATTTATTTTATACAGCAAGTCCTCAAGTTATGACACTTGTACAAAAAATTCATTTTTTATTCATTCACTACAATTGATTTCTTAGGACACTTTTCCTGACAGATACCGCAGCCAACACACTGCTCATGGTCGATCACCGCATGGAAGTTTTCTACCTTTATAGCCTGCTGTGGGCAGTTTCTGACACAGAGACCGCAGCCAATGCAACCGGTCTCGCATGCTTTCATGGTAACAGGACCTTTGTCTGTGGAACTGCAGGCCACTACCTGCTTTGCGGAATAAGGGATCAGAGAAATCAGGTGCTTTGGGCAGACTGCGATACACTTGCCGCAAGCTTTACACTTTTCTTTGTCCACCACAGCAATCCCATTCACCACATGGATTGCATCAAACGGACAGGCTTTGACACAGGTACCATATCCCAGACAGCCACTGTTGCAGGATTTGGGACCGCCACCCGGTACAAAGCTCATCATACGACAGTCTTCGCTTCCACAATAATCGTAATCATCATGGGTCTTCTCGCAGTCACCCTGACAGTGTACGAATGCCACCTTTCGCTCGCTGCTTTCCGCTTCCACGCCCATGATTGCTGCTATTTTTGCTCCTACAGTTTCTCCTCCTACCGGGCAGGCATTTACGGGAGCCTCTCCTTTTGCAATGGCAGCTGCCAGGCCGGAACAGCCTGCGTAACCACAGCCACCACAGTTGTTGCCCGGAAGGGCAGCCAGCACTGCTTCTTCCTTTTCATCTACTTCTACTTTAAACTTGATACCTGCCACGCCGAGGAATAAGCCCATGAAGATGCCCACAAGACCTACCACCAGGGCAGCAGTCAGAATTCCAGTTGCCATCATTTTTCCTCCTTTTATAACAGACCTGAGAATCCACAGAAAGCAATAGCCATAAGACCGGCAGTCAGCAGTACCATAGGCATCCCTTTAAAGGATTCCGGGAAATCATTATGCTCCATCTTCTCACGAAGACCTGCCAGAATCACGATAGAAATGGTAAAGCCTACTGCTGTGGCAAAACCATTCACAATCCCCGTGATAATACCGTATTCCTTCTGCACGTTAGTCAGCGCCACTCCAAGTACTGCACAGTTAGTGGTAATAAGGGGAAGATACACGCCCAACGCCTCGTACAAAGCAGGCATAGCTTTCTTTAAGAACATCTCTACGAACTGCACCAGAGCCGCAATGACCAGGATGAACACAATGGTCTGCAGATATTCGATATGAAATCTCTGCAGCACATATTTGTAAATAACACCGGACACAGCACTGGCAAGAGTAATAACAAAAATTACAGCTGGTCCCATACCGGCTGCTGTACCGGTTTTCTTGGATACGCCAAGGAAAGGACACAGTCCCAAAAATTGGCTGAGCACTACATTGCTGACCAGCGAGGAACTGACTAATATGATAAATAAATCTTTGATGTCAGTCATATCACTTGCCCTCCTTCTTTAAGTCTATGAATATCAGGTCCTGAATGACGGGTTCCTCTGTTTCGATGATCTTTTTGGGTGTCGGTTCATCTGTAGACTTATCAGGTACTTTTATTTCTGCCGCTTTTATTTCAGCAGGCTTCTCCAGTGTCTCCCACTCATAGTCCTTCGCATCAGGGTCATAGAACCTTCTGCTGCAGCCCTTATTGCCGCAGTTCATGCAGTCCTCACTGCAGCCTGACTGAATTTTGCCGGCATCCTTGCCCACACGCTCTCTCGTGATCTTTAAATAATTCTGGAAAGCAGTCAGTGCTGCCAGTATGAAGAAAGCCCCCGGTGCCAGAACGAAGATACCAATCGGTGTAAAAGAATCCGGCATGATACGGTAACCGAATACTTCACCTGCTCCTAAAAGCTCTCTCACAGCGCCGATACAGGTCAGGGCAAAGGTAAAGCCCAGACCCATGCCGATACCATCAAACAGGGAAGGTATCGGAGGATTGGAATAAGCATAGCTTTCTGCACGTCCAAGGATGATACAGTTTACCACGATCAAGGGAATGTATACTCCCAGTGCCTTATTCAGATCCGGAAGGTACGCCTCCAATAACAACTGAAGCACTGTTACAAAAGAAGCAATAATGACGATAAAAGCAGGGATGCGTACTTTTCCGGGAATCACCTTACGCAGCAAAGAAATAATCAGGTTGCTCATAGCAAGTACTGCTGCTGTAGTCAAGCCCATGCCCAGACCATTCATGGCGGATGTGGTAACTGCCAGGGTTGGACACATTCCTAACATCAGTACAAAAGTAGGATTCTCTTTAATCAGACCGTTATAAAGTCTCTCTCCGGCTTTATTCATTGCTGTTACCTCCTTCCCTCACAAGCGTTACAAGTTCTTCCTGAATAGCCCTTAAACCTCCGTTTACCGCGTAAGTCACAGCTTTCGTGGTAACGGTGGCACCGCTGATAGCATCAATTTCACTGTCAGATTTCGAACCGCTCTTAGTGTATGTAAAGCTGCTTACTTTTTTATTACGAAACTGTGGTTTCAATACATCGTCTGCTTTCATTCCCAGACCGGGAGTCTCATCGATTTCCAGGATTGAGATGCCGTTAATGGTTCCGTCTTCCCTGACTCCAAGGTACAAGGTAATATTGCCGCCGTATCCTTCCGAGGTGGTCGTCTCCACTACAAATCCCATGTGGTTTCCGGATGCATCAAGCGCTTCATAAGCGCTTCCTATCTCCACGCCATTTTCTTTCAGTTCCCCTGCAAGTGTCTCAGAAGGCGTATATTCTATTGCATCAAAGCTTAACGCATCTTCAAACACTGCCCTGCATGCTTCCTGGATGGCTTTTTCCTTCTGGAGACGAATAGGCTCTTTCGTAAGTTCATAGACAAAGCCAAGCACAAGTCCTGCAATCAATGTTATGGCAAACAGGACAATGGCATCTTTCAACATATTGCGAACATCCGATTTATTTGACATGACGTTTACCTCCTTTTCCAAAAGCCTCCGGCCAGGTTACCTTTTCAATCAAAGGCACCAGAAGGTTACCCAGGATAATAGCATAGGATACTCCTTCTGCAGCAGGTCCGAAGATACGGAAGATTCCCGTCATAATTCCTAAGAAAATACCGTAAAGATACTGCCCCTTAACGGTAATAGGCCTCGTCACATAATCTGTAGCCATAAAGAAAGCTCCCAACATCAAGCCACCGCCTGCAAGCTGTGCAGACAAATAAGCCGGTTCAAAACCATGTCCGCCAAATATGATTACAAATACAGCAAAACTCACTATGTAGCTTCCCGGAATCCTCAAATCAATGACGCCAAGAAGAAGCAGGAAACAGGCTCCGATAACAATGGCAATCATGGAAGTCTCACCGATGGTACCGGCAATATTACCGATGATCATATCAAATGCATTCACGCTCTCCCCATTCTTTAATGATGCTAAGGGTGTGGCCCCGGTAAAAGTATCATAGGAGAAATCGGTCATAAGTGCCGGGAAAGAAATCAGTAAAAAGCATCTGGCTGCCAGCGCCGGATTCATGAAGTTCTGTCCCAGCCCGCCGAATAACATCTTTACTACTAAAATAGCAAAGACACCGCCAATTACAGGCACCCACCAGGGGACACTGACCGGCAGGTTCAGCGCAAGTAAAAGGCCTGTCACAACAGCTGACAGATCAGTAATCGTCATTTTCTTTTTATATAGTCCAAACAGGAATTCCGTCCCAACCGCAGATGCGATGGACACCAGGATCAGCATCAGTGCTCTCGGACCGAAATGATAGATTCCATATCCCGTAGCCGGCAGCAATGCAAGGATCACAGCCATCATGATGCCATTGGTTGTCACTCTTGACCGGATGTGAGGATTGGAAGATACTTTTAGTAATTTACTCACTTTTCATCCCTCCTACTTCTTTTTTTTTGCCAGGAGAATCTTACGCATGGACTTGATATCCTGAGTAAGGGGTCTCTTAGCCGGACAGATAAAGCTGCAGCATCCGCATTCACAGCATTCCATGCCGTCATGCTTTAAAAAGGCTTCCTCATCGAATCGCTCTGCATAATCTGCCAGTCTGCTGGGTACTACTCGTCCGGGGCAAACCTCTACACACCGTCCGCAGTTAATACAGGGACCGGGCTCCATCATGGATACCTCATCTACAGTCAATGCCAAAAGTGCCGTGGAAGTCTTGGTTGTGGGCACATTCAGATCGAACATGCCAAAACCCATCATAGGACCGCCGCAGATAATCTTCTCAGGCTCCTCCTTAAATCCGCCTGCTTCCTCCACCAACTGACTGTAACTTGTTCCGATACGTACCTTAAAGTTACGGGGATTTGCTATAGCATCTCCCGTCACCGTCACAATACGCTCCATCAATGGTTTGCCCTCTACCACTGCTCTGTAAATGCCACAGATGGTATCAACGTTATTTACGATACAGCCTACGTCAGCAGGCAGCATTGAGGAATTGACTTTCCGGCCTGTCACAGCGTAAATCAAAGTACGCTCAGCGCCCTGGGGGTACTTTGTCTTTAAAGATTTAACTGTAATCCTCTTTTCATTCTTGGTCAGTGATTTCAACAGCTTTATGCATTCCGGCTTATTGTCCTCAATGGCGATCACGCCGATTGCACGATCAAAGAGCTTCAGGACAATTTTCAGTCCCTCGATCAGCTTCTCGGGCTCCTCCATCATCCTGCGATAATCACTTGTCAGATAAGGTTCACACTCCGCACAGTTCGCAATAACATACTCTATCTTGTCCGGATTCTGGGGAGAAAGTTTGATAAAAGTGGGGAAACCGGCGCCACCCATACCCACGATACCCGCTTCCTTTATAATATCTATAATTTCCTGCTTGGTCAGCTTCTCCACCGGAGCAACCGGGTAAAATCCTATCTCCTCATATAAGCCGTCATTTTCTATGATGATACTGTTTATCATATCCCCGGTCACCACGCGCCTTGGTTCTATAGTCTTTACCGTACCGGATACAGATGCATAAATCGGCGCTGAAACAAATCCGCCGCTTTCTGCAATCATCTGCCCTACCAGGACACGATCCCCTTTTTTTACAACCGGCTTGGCCGGTGCACCGATGTGCTGGGAAAGAGGATATACCAGTTCTCCCTGGGGAAGTATCTCCAGAACCGGCTTGTCCTTGGACAATTCCTTTCCATCATAAGGATGGATGCCGCCCATAAATGTTAACTTCGCCATATTTTAACCCTTTCCTTTCTTATAACCACACTTCTGTAGCCACAATTTCCTCCCGTCGAAAAATGTCAAACCTTAACGAGATTTTTACTTATTAATAAATATACTATTATTTTTCAAAAAATACTACTGTATTTTTTAAAAATGTGATATTATAATCTATAATTATTAATCAGGAGGGGCTTTCCTATGAAAATCGTAAGAAACAGCTTGGAATCTTTTTCGTTAAAATATCCTCTGGAGCAGCTGGGATCTTTAGACCGGATTCTTTTTCTGGATATTGAGACCACAGGCTTCAGCTCAGCCTCTTCTTACCTTTATCTGATCGGATGTACTTTCCAAAAAGACGACACCTGGCAGACCATACAATGGTTTGCCGAAAAATACGAAGAAGAACCTGCTATCTTGACCGCATTTTTTGATTTTGCGGCAGCATACCGGTATCTTCTGCATTTTAACGGTACTACTTTTGATCTTCCTTTCATTCAGCATAAATGCGCCCGTCATAAACTAAGCTTTTCCTTTGATGGTCTGGAAAGTATTGATTTATATAAAAAAATATCGCCCTGCAAATACCTGTTAAAGCTTCCAAATTGTAAGCAAAAGACGCTGGAACAGTTTTTGGGGATTCCCAGAGACGATATCTATGACGGTGGGGAATTGATCGGTCTGTACCATGAATATGTAAAGTCCCCCTCTTCTATGACTGAGAAAAAGATTCTTCTTCATAATCAGGAGGATCTGCTGGGAATGCTTGAGATTCTTCCGGTACTCTCCTACTATGACCTGTTCACCAAAGATGTGACTGCTAAAAAAGTACAGGCCAACTATTATCGCGATTTATCCGGGTCAAAACGGATGGAGCTTCTGATGACACTTGCACTGCCGGTATCTCTGCCAAAGCCGGTCTCCACTTCCGGAAACGGCTGCTATTTTATGGGGGATGGTGACTCCGGTTCTCTGAAGGTGCCTGTGTATGAGGAAGAGATGAAGTATTTTTATTCTAATTATAAGGATTACTATTATCTTCCTACGGAAGATGTCGCCTTACATAAGTCAGTGGCTTCCTTTGTGGACAACGAGCACCGGATACCTGCTACAGCTGCTACCTGTTATACACGCAAGCAGTCACAGTACCTGCCCCAGTGGGGACTTTTGCGTGAGCCCTTCTTTAGAAGGGATTATAAGAGCAAGGAAATGTTTTTTGAACTGACGGATGAGTTAAAACGGGATCGTGCTGCCTTTACAGCTTACGCAAATCATGTTCTTGCTATGCTTGCAACGGTATATTGATGCTTTTATAAAAATACAATAGTCCATAAAAAGAGACCTATCATATTTGACAAGTCTCTTATATATCATTCTATTTAATTATGTGTAGAATTATTCTTCAGAAGCTATTACCGCATCAACGTCTACATCTGCAACATCAGCATTTTCTTCTTTTGCTGCTTCCTGAGACAGTGCCTTAACACTCAGGGAAATCTTTTTGTCAGCTTCGTTGAAGTCTACAACCTTAGCGGTAACTTCATCACCAACATTCAGAACATCAGCAGGCTTCTCGATATGCTCCTTAGCGATCTGAGAAACATGAAGCAGAGCGTCTACGCCGGGCTCCAGCTCTACGAATGCACCAAAGTCTGTCATTCTTGCAACCTTACCGGTTACAACATTGCCTACTGCATACTTCTCTGCAGCATCCTTCCAAGGGTTAGCATCTTCAAACTTTAAGGACAGGGCAATCTTGCTGCCGCTGATCTCTTTGATCAGAACCTTTAAGGCATCGCCTACTTTGAAGACTTTCTTAGGATGCTCTACTCTTCCCCAGGACATCTCGGAGATGTGAAGCAGACCGTCTGCTCCGCCCAGATCGATGAAAGCACCGAAATCGGTAACGTTCTTAACAACGCCTTCTACTACATCGCCTTCATGAATCCTCTCAAAGAGTTCCTTCTGCAGTTCTGCCTTCTTGGCAACGATGAGCTGCTTACGGTCACCGATGTATCTTCTTCTCTTAGGATTGTACTCGCTGATAACGAATTCAATTTCCTGTCCGGCATACTTGGTCAGATCCTTCTCATAGGTATCAGATACCAGGCTTGCAGGGATGAAGATTCTTACTTCTTCTACTACTACGCTCAAACCACCGTCAAGTACCTGAGCAACAGTTGCTTTCAGCACTTCCTTGTTATTATAAGCTTCTTCAATTCTCTTGTTGCCTCTGTCAGCAGCAAGTCTCTTGTAGGTCAGAACCACCTGACCTTCTCCATCATTAACTTTCAATACTTTTACTTCCATGGTGTCGCCGACTTTAACGACAGTAGTAAGATCTACACTATTGTCGTTGGTGTATTCACTCTTGGTAAGAATACCGTCAGACTTGTAACCGATGTTAAGTACCATCTCATCGGGCTTCACATCGATAACTGTGCCTTCGACTACCTCTCCTGCATGTATTGTCTTTAATGATTCTTCCAACATTTGTTCAAAAGTTAATTCTGACATAATTTTGAACCTCCTCGATTAATTTGTTTGGGGTGGAAGCCCCAGCAGTAATACCCACCAGTCGAACAGCTTTAGGTAGTTCTAAATGCAAGTCATCTAGTGTCTGTATAAAATAGGTGTTTGCACACTCCCTGCTGCAAATTTCGTACAGTTTTCTCGTGTTGGAGCTGTGCTTACCTCCTATTACGATCATAACATCCGCTTCTTTCGCGATGGCCCGCGCCTGCGTCTGTCGTTCTTCTGTTGCATTACAGATAGTGTTCACAACATTATCATTGTAACCTTTTTTCTCAAAAATTTCAACTATATATTGAAATTTCTTGTAATTATATGTCGTTTGAGCTACGATACAGAGGTTTTTGCCCTCCTTCGGGGTATATTCCAAGGCTTCATCGGGGGTTTCCAACACTATAACGGGTCCCTGACACCATCCTACAATGCCTTGTACCTCAGGATGAGACGGATTTCCCACCACTATTATCTCCTTACCGTCCAGGCTTTCCTTCTCCACAATTCTGTGAATTCGTTTCACAAAGGGACATGTTGCATCAATGCACTCAAGTCCTTTTTGCTCCAGGATATCATAGATATCTTTAGAAACCCCGTGGGAACGAATAACTACGGTACCCTCTGTGAGCTGCTCCAGTTCCTCTTTTGTTTCAATGACCCTGACTCCCTTTTTTTCCAGATCCTTTACCACTTCTTCATTATGGATAATCGGGCCATACGTATATATAGTTTTACCAGTTTCTATCTGTTCATACACTTTATCTACAGCACGTTTTACGCCAAAACAAAAGCCTGCACTTTCAGCCAGCCTGATTTCCATAACTCAGCTTTCCTCCCCTGCTTTCTTCTCATCACAGATACGAATCATGGCTGCTACCACTTCTTCAATCGTCATTTCAGACGTATCCAGTAAAATTGCATCCTCTGCCTGCTTCAGAGGAGAGGTCTCACGATTCATGTCACGATAATCTCTCTCCTCGATATCGGCCTTGATCTTCTCCAGATCACACTTTTCACCCTTAGCAGTCAATTCATCGAATCGGCGCTTTGCACGCACATAACTGCTGGCAGTCATGTATATCTTCACATCTGCATCAGGAAGCACACAGGTACCGATATCACGACCGTCCATAACACAATCACTGGTGGAAGCAAGCTTCTGCTGAAGCTCTACCAGTTTCTTGCGGATAGCCGGCTGCGGACTTGTCATTGAAGCCATGTTGCCGACCTCTTCTGTCCTTAAAAAAGCATTGACATTTTCTCCATTGAGGTATACCACCTGCACACCATCATCATAACGTATGGTAATATCCGCTTCTTCACATTTCGTGCTTACAGCCTGAACATCATTGGGATTTATCTTTTTCCTGAGAAGATACAATGCCATGGCACGGTACATTGCTCCCGTATCTACATAGATCAGATTCATTTTCTTTGCCAGCGCCTTTGCTATTGTACTTTTACCTGCTCCTGCCGGCCCGTCAATTGCTATATTATAACTCATGTACAACCTCCTGTATCATAAATTTACTGCATTTTATATGCAGCAAAGGATTTGACAATAATAGATATTCTGCTTATTCCTGTCGTGCTGCACTCTCACCGGCCAGATATCCGGTCGACCAGGCAATCTGCAGATTAAATCCTCCCGTCAGAGCATCAAGATCTAATACTTCTCCTGCAAAATACATTCCCTGCATCTTCTTAGACTCCATGGTAGACGGATTCACATCTTTTACGGAAACTCCGCCCCTGGTAATAATGGCTTCATTATAGTCCCTGACACCGGTAATAGTCAGCGGCAGATTCTTGATCAGTTCCGCAAATGTCCTTCTCTCCTCTCTGGTAATCTCATTTACTTTCTTATCCGGATGGATTCCCGATAAAGAGATCATGATCGGTATCAGCCTAACCGGGAAAAGTCCGTTCAATGCGTTTTTGAACTGCTTGTTCCTATTCTCCTCGAAATCTCGTAAAATACGCTTGTCCAACTGTTCTAAATCAAGCGCAGGCTTTAAATCAATATATAATTCTGCTTTGCTTTCACTTACTACATCTTTGCCTGCTTTGGATTTTGCAGCCTTTTTACGGACTTTTTCCGCGTTTTTCATATAATAGCTGCTGGCACTCAGAATCAGCGGGCCACTGACACCAAAATGTGTAAACAGCATCTCTCCAAAGCCTTCATATATCTCTTTTTTGCCCTGCATGACGCGAACAGCCACATTTTTCAGGGCAAGCCCCATCACGTCACGACACCATGTTTCTTCTGTGGTAAAAGGTACCAGTGAGGGGGTAGTATCTATCAATGTATGACCTGTCTCTCTTGCAAAACGATAGCCGTCTCCGGTAGAACCGGTAGTGGGATAAGAAAGCCCTCCTGTAGCAATAATGACACTGTCTGCATCCAACTTCCTCCCGTCAGAAAGCCGGACGCCATTCACCTTACTTTGGATCAGGATCTCTTTCACCTCACTGTGTAACATGATCTCCACATCACGCCTGCAAAGCTCTCTGGAGAGTGCTGCAATAATATCTGAAGAATGGTCTGATACAGGGAATACCCTGTCCCCTCGTTCCACTTTCAGCGGACAACCTGCCTTTTCCAGAAAATCCATAACACTTCTATTATCAAACCGGTAAAAGGCGCTGTAAAGGAACTTAGGATTACTGACACAATTGGCAAACAATGTCTCCATTTCTCCTGCATTGGTTACATTACACCTTCCCTTGCCGGTAATATAAATCTTCTTGCCCAGTTTTTCATTTTTTTCAATCAGGCAGACTGCTGCTCCGGCATCAGAAGCTGCAATCGCCGCCATCATACCGGCGGCACCACCACCTATTATGACTACTTTCTTCATTCATTAAGCCTTTCCGGTTCAAGCAATTCCTGCCGGTATTTCAGCATTTGGCATTCCACCCAGCACAGCATCTTCATCAATATAATCTATTTCATCGTTCATGTATACCTGATAATTATTCCAGGTGTTTTCAAGCACCTCCAGATTCTTCTTGACTTCCTGCGGACATTTCAGACACAAAGCCACCACCAGTGCATTGATCAGACTAAGAGGTGCCACCAGTGAGTCCACAATGGAAACCATGTCACTTCTGGCTAACAGATTACAGGAAGAGTACAGATTCATCGGCGAATTCACGCTGTCCGTAATAGCAATCACATTGGCATTGCGGTCGTTAGCAAGCTCCATGGCCTTCAGGGTCCGCATCGAATATCTCGGAAAACTGATACCGATAAAACAGTCTCTCTCATGTATACGTATCATCTGCTCAAAGGTCTCGCTGATACTGGTACTTCTTAACAATACAACGTTTCCCCTGATCATATTCAGGTAAAAATGAAGGAAGCCCGCTAAAGGCTCATTGCTCCTAAGTCCCATTATATATACTGTCTCAGCCTTCAAAATAGTCTTAACAGCCGTCTCGAAGGCATTGGGATCTAAATGCTCCATGGTATCCTGAATCTTCTCCATATCGGACGTCAGTACAGATGTTAAAACCTCAGACTGACTGCTCCTGCCATATTTTATGTTGATTTTCTGGACACTGCTCAATTTCCCCCGGACACACTCTTCCAGGGCCTTCTGAAAACCCGGATATCCATCGTATCCAAGACCGGAAGCAAATCTTACCACGGTTGATTCGCTGATTCCAAGCGTCTCACCCAGCTTTGCGGCAGTCATGAACACAGCCTCATCATAATTTTGCTGGATATATTCAGCGATCTTACGATGATTCTTGCTCATCTTCTGATAATGTTCTCCTATTCGAGCCAAAACATCACTTTCCTGTTTCATACCGCCGTCTGCTCCTTTTCTTTGTCTTCACATACTCTTTTATTATATCTTTTTTATTTCATTTGGTCAAGCAAAGAGCAAAAATAAGGCTGTCGCCAGCTGAACATTCATTCAGCTAATGCGACAGCCTCTTAATTGACCTGTCTTTATCGTATCATAAACAAAAGACTATACAGGATATGCACCGTTCTTGGTATCAGCCTGAGTCATATCAACTTTCTCCTGCTGAGCCTGACGATATTTAAAGAAGTCAGTAGCAACCTGAGGGAACAAAGCGTAGCTTAATACATCCTCATCCTGCTGTTTCCATTCTTTCATCTCGCCTTCCAGCTTATCCAGCTCATTGCCAATCAGATCTGCATAACGGCAGGTAATTCTCTCTTCACCGGGGATAACCTTATCGATTACTTCCTGATTCATGGGTTTAACGGTCTGACCGTATTCACCGCGCAGAACTGCCTTGGTTTCCTTGGTAGCCATCTTATAACGCTCACCCATCAGTACGTTAAATACTGCCTGAGTACCAACAATCTGAGAAGAAGGAGTAACAAGAGGGGGCTCACCGAGATCTTTACGTACACGAGGAATCTCCTGCAGCACATCATAATACTTGTCTTCTGCATTCTGTTCTTTCAACTGGCTTACCATGTTGGAAAGCATACCACCGGGTACCTGATACAGCAGCGTCTTGATATCTACACCCATTACCTTAGGATTCAGCAGACCGCTCTGTAAGCACTCGTCTCTGTAAGGTCTGAAGTAATCAGCAATTTCAGCCAGCAGATTCTGATCGAATCCGGTATCATAAGGTGTACCTCTGAAGGTCTCAACCATAACCTCTGTTGCAGGCTGAGAAGTTCCCATTGCAAAAGGACTCATAGCAGTATCGATAACATCAACACCGGCTTCTACAGCCTTTAAGTAAGTCATACTTGCCACACCGGAGGTGTAGTGGGTATGCAGCTGGATAGGCAGCTTGGTTGCGCTCTTCATTGCTGTAATCAGCTCAGTTGCCTTATAAGGAACCAGAAGGCCCGCCATATCTTTAATACAGATAGAGTCTGCACCCATCTCTTCAATCTTCTTAGCTGTATCCATCCAGTACTCCAGAGTATAAGCATCACCCAGAGTGTAGGAAAGAGCAACCTGTGCATGACCTCTGCCTTCCTGTACCTTGAACTTATTGGTAGCATCAACAGCTGCCTGCAGGTTACGAAGGTCATTCAAACAGTCAAAAATACGAATGATATCAATACCATTGGAGATGGACTTCTGTACGAAGTACTCAACAACATCATCTGCATAAGGTCTGTAACCAAGAATATTCTGTCCACGGAACAGCATCTGCAGCTTGGTATTCTTGAAACCGTCACGCAGTTTTCTCAGTCTGTCCCAAGGATCTTCCTTCAGGAAACGAAGGGAAGCATCAAATGTAGCGCCGCCCCAGCACTCTACGGAATGATAACCAACCTGATCCATCTTATCAACGATAGGAAGCATAAGGCTGGTAGGCATTCTGGTAGCAATCAGAGACTGGTGAGCGTCACGCAATATAGTTTCCGTAATCTTAATCGGCTTTTTTACTTGTTCTGACATAATTTCCTCCTATTTTCTTGGCCCGGACTTGCAGAATATAGTCGGGATTTTCGGGGTAAGGTGCTTCCGAAAAATCCCTCTATATCCGCAAGTCAGGCAATAAAATATCACTACATAATTTCAAACAAAATTTAGAACACTCCAAAGATCGCCATGAAGGTACCTGCGGCTACGGCGGTTCCGATAACACCGGCTACGTTAGGGCCCATAGCATGCATCAGCAGGAAGTTGGTAGGATCTGCCTCGGCACCAACTTTCTGAGATACACGAGCTGCCATAGGAACTGCGGATACACCTGCAGAACCGATCAGAGGGTTAACCTTACCCTTGGTAGCCCAGCACATCAGCTTACCGAAGAGGACACCGGCTGCTGTACCGAACATGAATGCAATCAGACCCAGGATAACGATCTTAATGGTATCCATATTCAGGAATGCTTCTGCACTTGTGGTAGCACCTACGGAAGTACCAAGCAGGATAACTACGATGTACATCAATGCATTGGAAGCGGTATCTGTCAGCTGTCTTACCACACCGGATTCTCTGAAGAGGTTACCCAGCATCAGCATACCAACCAGAGGAGCAGTGGTAGGAAGGATCAGACATACTACGATTGTAACAATGATAGGGAACAGGATCTTCTCCAGTTTGGAGACAGGACGAAGCTGACCCATCTTGATCTTTCGCTCTTCTTCTGTTGTCAGAAGCTTCATGATAGGCGGCTGAATGATAGGTACCAGTGACATATAAGAATATGCTGCCACTGCAATAGGACCTAAGATAGCCGTCTGGCCAAGCTTACCGGCAAGGAAGATAGAAGTAGGACCGTCAGCACCACCGATAATGGAGATTGCTGCAGCTGCCTTGTCGTTGAATCCCAGCCAGATAGCTCCGAAGTACGCTGCGAAGATACCGAACTGTGCAGCAGCACCCAGCAGGAAGCTCTTGGGATTCGCAATCAGGGGACCGAAGTCCGTCATAGCACCTACGCCCATGAAAATCAGGGACGGAAGGATCGCCCACTCGTCTAAGAGATAGAAGTAATACAGCAAGCCGCCTACTCCGTTAGCAGAGTCTTCTACGCTCAGCATGATGTCAGGATAAATATTTACCAACAGCATACCAAATGCAATCGGGGTCAAAAGAAGCGGCTCAAACCCCTTGGCAATAGCCAGATAAAGGAAAACACATGCAACCAGTATCATGATATAGTTTCCAACGGTAAGGTTGAAAAACGCAGTCTGATGAATCAGGTTGTCAAGCGTTGTAACGATATATTCCATTTGTTGACCTCCTGTGTTTAGTCGTACCAGTCCGGATTATGTACCGGATTAGTTCAAGGTTGCAAGTAAAGCACCGGCTTCAACAGAATCACCAACAGCTACATCAATGCTTGCCACAGTTCCGTCCTGAGGAGCTACTACAGGAATCTCCATCTTCATAGCTTCCAGAATAACTACTGCATCACCGGCTTTTACTGCCTGACCAACACCGGCTTCTACTTTGAATACTTTACCTGCTGCACCGGCTTCGATCTTAACGCTGCCGGCTGCACCAGCTGCCTTGGGAGCTGCTGCAGGAGCTGCTGCGGGAGCTGCCTTAGGTGCTGCCTTGGGAGCTGCGGGAGCCTTTGCTGCTACAGGAGCACCGGCGGTGCTGCCTTCTTCTACTACTACATCATATACGTTGCCGTTAACGGTAATGGTATAATTCTTCATGATTCATTCCTCCATAATTAATATATATTAACGTCTGCTTCTGTTTACTTTGCGGATACTTCTCACCACGAATCCATCTGTAGATGATGCACCCTCATACGCAGCAATCGCTGCAGCAATTACTGCAACAAGCTCCAGATCATCGGACTCATCAACTTCTTCTACAACAGGAGCTGCCTGAACCGGTGCCGGCGCAATTTCTTTCTTATCTTCTTTCTTATCTTCTTTCTTATCTTCTTTCTTACTGAATTTCTCCTGAATCTTGGGAATGACTTTGAATGCTGAAATAATTCCACTGATCAAAATCAGTACCACAAATACGGTACCCATACCGATCAGCGTATTCAATGCAGCCTTCGTCATCAGCTCGCCCATTGATGAGATAGGATTCAAAGCTGCAGATTCCAGTTTCATGAACATATCATTGCTCACGATGATTTCTGCTTCAGCATTCTTCTTTTCACCCTCTATCTGTACCAGCACGATAATCTGATTATCATCTATTTTCGCCTCTGCTTCACCTACAGATATAATCTGACCGATTTCATCTGCTGCAGAATGGAATGAAATGATACCATTCTTCACAGCATAACCGTCTACCAGCATCGAATAGCTGTCTTCAAAAATCGTTTCGATTTCTTCAGCGGTTCTCTCGTCAAAGATACCTACATTGGCATCATCCATGAAGTTCTGCATAAAAGGTACAATCTGTTGAGCTGCATACTGCTCTGCGTAATCTACCTTCTGCTGCTCAAACTCTGTGTACTCTGCATCACCGCTGCAGGCTGTTAATCCAAAGATACAGGTAATCATGCTTATTAAAGCCAAAAATTTCTTCATCTTATAATCACCCTTTCTAGACTGTTCCGTGTTTTTTAGCAGGACGGTCTTCCCTCTTTGTGAGTAACATCTCCAAAGCGCCGATTACATACTTTCTGGTATCGGCTGCTTCTACAACCATGTCCACATATCCTCTCTTAGCAGCGCTTACTACATTATTCTGCAGTGCTGCATATTCTGCTGCTTTTTCATTGATTACGTCAGCACCCTTGCCTTCATACATAATCTTGGCTGCCAGCTTAGCATCCATAGTACCGATTTCTGCATTAGGC
The DNA here is from genome assembly GCA_017620975.1 of Lachnospiraceae bacterium. The sequence continues at coordinate 44,483 of JAGAUD010000014.1, forward strand.
CATGCCATAACAACATCAGCACCAAGGGCCTTGGAGTTCATAGCGGTATAAGCAGTGCCGTAAGCCTTACCGATCACTACGTTGATCTTAGGAACAGTTGCATTTGCAAATGCATATGTAAGCTTAGCTGCTGCTTTAGCAATGTGCTTTTCTGCACATACAGTAGCCTCGTAACCCTTAACGTTGGTGAGGGTCAGGACAGGGATATTGAAAGCATCACAGAAATTCACAAAATCTGCTGCTTTCTCACAACCCTTAACGGTCAGTACTTCGCCAAGCTTCTTATCCACTTTGCCTTCTTCATCGCATACCTCGCTGCGGTTAGCAACTGCACCAACAGTGATGCCATCCAGCTTAATAAAACCTGTTACCATCTCAGGAGCATAATCCTTCTTCAGTTCGAAGAAATCGTTGTCATCAGCGATGATAGACAGTGCGATAGAGGTATCTCCCACACAACCGGCCAGTTCAGGATTTGCTCTGTTCAGATCATCGGTACATTCTACATAAGCTGCATCCTCCTCATTGCAGGAAGGAAGCATGCTTACCAGTTCTCTGATCTGTGCCAGGATGGTATCCTCATCAGCTACCACATCAACAATTCCGCTCTCCTTTGCCTGGAACTCAGCGGAAGAGGAATCACACTTGGAGATTTCATTTCCATCCAGCGCATTAGGTGCGTTTACAAATAATTTTGCATTCTTCTCTGCCATGAAAGTAAAGTCAGTCATGGTAGGGAACAGGCCCAAGCCACCTCCGCAGGTACCGAAGATAGCGGTAATCTGAGGAATGACACCTGAAGCAAGTGTCTGTTTCATATAGATCTCACCGAAAGCATTCAGTGCATCTGTTGCCTCCTGCAATCTCAGTCCGGCGGAATCTAAAAGTCCGATTACGGGTGCACCTGTCTTCTCTGCCATATTGTAGAGGTTGGTAATCTTTTTAGCATGCATTTCGCCCACACTGCCGTTCATAACGGAAGCATCCTGACTGTATACATACACAGGATTGCCATCGATTACTCCATAGCCGGTAATACATCCGTCAGAAGGAAGTTCGCCCGGTTTCATGTTAAAATCTGTAGCTCTTGCTGTCACAAGTGCGCCGATTTCAACGAAACTGTTGTCGTCGAGTAAAGCATTAATTCTTTGACTCGCTTTTGAAGTAGTACTCATGTTTTCAGCCCTCCATTTATAATAAATAAAAATAAAACGAATTAATTCGAGGCGGACAAACGCTCAATCGCACTTTTTCGACACGAATCCGCAAATGCCCCCATGATTAATGTTTGTACCAAATTATAACATAAAAAATGCAACTCGCATAGCACGAATTGCAATTTTTTTCAAAAAATTAAAACAAATATCTGCTTATAATTTGTTCCGCGCACCATTTAAAATCAATCAGGTCCACAGAGTTCTTTGCTGTCACGGGTATTCTCACATATACTTTATCTCCCAGAAGATACTCCACACACCCAACCTCTGTTCCCGCCTCCACCGGTGCCTGCAGACACTCCTGAACAAAATATCTTACAGTAAACTGTTCATCCTCCCGAAGCAACAGTCCGCCATCTGCATCCCCCGCGGCTTCCGGCTCCGTATATGCTGTATCTCCCAGCACTTTTGTGCATCCTCCAATCACAGGAATGGGTTGGAAACGCTGCACCTCTATCGGCACCTCCGAAAAGGAATGATATTCATAATGGTCCAGTCCGTATTCCATCAACTCTCTGGTATCACTCCACTTATAGGTCTTATTATTGGGCCAGCCGCAAGCCAGAAGTGCCACTACAAATGTGCGGTCGTCCCGTTTCAGAGATCCCACATAACAGTATCCTGCTTTATTGGTAAATCCTGTTTTTCCGCTTAAGGCACCATCCATCATAGTCAGGAATGCATTGTGATTATTACAGCTAAAATTTCTTCCATTTGCAGCAAAGCTGTAGGACTGAGTTCTTGTTATCTCAAGAAATCGTTCGGCAGCAGGCGAGCCTTTAATACAATATGACATAATTTTTGCCAGGTCTGCTGCTGTAGTAGAATGCTCCTTTACCAAATCGCTGCCGTCCGGCATATGTATAGTCTCTGTAGCGTCCAGACCATTCGGTGTAATGAACCAGCTATCTTCACACCCAATTTCCTGAGCCTTCTGATTCATCAGCTTTGCAAAAGCCGCTACCGCCTGTTTACTCTCTTCAATCGTAAAATCTGCTACGCTCTTTTTCTTCAATTCTTCAGGCAGATACTGTTTCCCGATATGCTCAGCAATTACAACAGCACTGTCGTTATGGGACTCCAGCATCAGTGAATGCAAAAGATCTTTTAACGTATACTTTTCTCCTTTTTGAACATATAACTTTACTTTCGGCATACCGGAAGCATATGACGACACATCTGCTTCTTCCTCCAAAACTGCATTTTCCAATACCACGATGCATGTCATGATTTTAGTGGTACTGGCCATAGCCATAGGAGTGAAGCCGTTCTTTTCATAAAGAACCCGCCCGGAATCCGCATCCATAAGCACTGCAGCAGTTGCATACAGTGAAATATTTTCTAACGGTTCCCAAACCCTCTCTCCTTCCGCCTCTTCTGCATTTACCGGCACAATCTGTCCACATAAAAAAAGCCATAGCATACAGGCCATGACTTTCTTCCATATTTCAATGCTTTTTCTTCTCTTCATATACTATCCCAACATGTATTGCTGTTATCAAAATATATGCTGTGACATTAGAAAAAAGAAGAGATGTTTTATACATCCAGCTGCAGCTGTATTTCAGCTTCAGCCTGCTGCTTGAATTCCTCCACCTGCACCGGATTGATTTCCGGCAAATCATCAATACTTGTCACACCGAAGCATCTCAGGAACTGCTCAGTGGTTCCAAAAAGCAATGGTCTGCCCGGTGCATCCAGTCTGCCCAATTCGCAGATCAGATCGTACTCCAGTAATTTATTGATTGCATGATCACAGCTGACGCCCCTGATACGTTCAATCTCCACCCTGGTAACCGGCTGCTTATAGGCAATGATGGATAAAGTCTCCAGCACCGTCTCCGTCAGCGTCATTTTCCTGGGTGTCTTTGCTATTTTAATCAGATATTCATACATTTCAGCCTTGGTACAGAGCTGCACACTGTCTTCCAGCCAGGTCAGTGCGATTCCCCGATCATCCTGCTGATAGCGTTCCTGCATATGTATGAGGAGCTTCCTCACATTTTTCTCCTTCATCTCCAGCACATCTGCCAGTCTGCTGACCTCCACGGCCTCTCCCATGGTAAATAAAATTGCTTCCAGAATACTCTCTGCTTTCCGGTCTTCCATATTTATCTGCTGTTCCAAATCTTCCTGTTGTTCCATACATCCCTGCTCTCCCAGATCAAGACTGACCTGTTCGTATTCTAAATTATCCTTCCCTGCAGCACTCACTTCACAATCCTCCAATTTCAGCTGCCGCTTCCTTCAATCACCAATTTTCTATGCTACATTAGATGTAATAATAATATCATCAAAAATGTTATCCTGAGCTATTGTGATACTGCCGGTCTTCATCATCTCAAGAATTACAAGGAAAGTCACAATGACCTCCATCTTACTGGCCTGTTTCTCCAAGAGTTTTCGAAAGCTGAACACCTTATGCTCACGGGCATAAGCCTCTATATAAAGCGTCTTTTCATCCATATCCACCTCATCCTTTTCTATATTACCATACTGACTTCGGATAGGGTCGATTTTTTCTTCCTGACGCTTTATTATAGAATTGAAAATAGCCTGCAGCTTTCCCAGCGTCATATCTCCCAGCAATTCCTCATAATTAACAGGCTGACGATAGCTTGCCACTTCTTTGGGCAGCTTCTGTTCCCTGTATAGATTCCTTGCTGCGTCTACCTGCCTGTCTTTCAGTTCCAGAGACATATACTTGTACATCTTATACTCTAACAGCTTCTGAACCAGCTCTGCTCTGGGATCTTCCTCTTCTCCCTCTTCGTTTACTTCCTTAGGAAGAAGCATACGGCATTTAATATCTACAAGTGTGGCTGCCATTACCAGGAATTCACTCATTACGTTCATGTCCCGGCTTTCCATCTGCTTGATATATTCCAGGTACTGCTCCGTGATCTCTACAATGGGAATATCATATATATCTACTTTATTTTTATCAATGAGATGCAGAAGCAGGTCCAGGGGACCTTCAAACACTTCCAGCTTAACAGGAATTGCCATTTCTATTTATCCTTTTCACTCTTAAAATCAACTACAATTACTTCACCCGGATTAAACAGTCTGATGGGAATAGTGTGCATACCAAGTCCCCTGCTTAACAGCATGGTACTCTCTCCCATTTGAAAAAGACCTCCGTCATACTTTGGAAACAATCTGACTGCCGGTGACACTATGCCTTTCCAGCCGGGTATCCTCACCATTCCCCCATGCACATGTCCGGAAAGCACTAAATCAGCGCCCCAGGCAGCATATTGCGGAAAATAATCCGGGTTATGCGCAATCAAGACAGTAAACTTACTGTCATCTTTGCTCCCGATCAGCTGCTTGAGATAGTCTTCTTCCATATGTGCAGTACGAAACCTGCGAAAATAGAACTTGTCAATCTGAGCACCGTATATCGTGATTCCAGCATCTGCAAGATTCACATGACTGTTAACCAGCCTGTCAATTCCAATCTCTTTCAGTTCCTTTTCATATCTCTGCGCCATGTCTCCATATTCTTCCGGATACAATTCCAGTCTGTGCTCATGGTTGCCATTGGCATAATAAATGGGATACTCAGCCGATAATTCTTTCAGGAACTTTACTGCTTTATCCGTTTTTTTACCCGGCTTGGCCGTCACAATATCACCGGCTATCAGAATCATATCCGGTTTCCGGGCTTTAATCGCTTCCAACAGGCAGATATTATCTTTTCCAAACTGTTTATCATGCAAATCAGCCAACACAACTGCACGTATATTCTTTTTAATTCTAGGATCACAAAAAGTATGCTGTACCACAACGAAACGATTGCTGTCGTACAGCATGATCCAAATCAATATAATGGCGATGACGCCAACTATCGTTATCAGAATATTCCACATAATAGCTCCTGAGTCTTCCTTTAGCGGATACAAATTCCACCATAACCGATTGTACCACAAAATCTTGTATTATAAAAGAAAATCTGCAAATATTTTCTTGAGATAATCGGAATAAACTGCTTTTTTCACATTTGCCCCAAAAAGGATAGGCACCACACCGATTTCATTTCCATTCAGATAATATCTTGCCACGCCGGCTTCTTTCCCTTCTTCTATAGGAGCAGCTACTGCTTCCGGCAGTTCCAGTTTCTCTTCAATCTGATCCAGTGCATTTCCCTTCGTATCAAGGTAACGGAACTCTCCGCTGAAAACAATGGGAACTTCTTCTTCCACACCGCCTTCCACCTGCATTTTGGGAAGAACCTCATTATTTTCATCTATGTACAGATCACAGACGCTAAAACCATAATTCAGCAAGGTCTGAGCATCCTGAAATCTTACTTTATAGTCAGGAGCCCCCATTACCACTGCAATCAGATCGATATCGTCTTTACGGGCAGTGGCTGACAGACAATATTTTGCTTTCGATGTTGAACCCGTCTTAAGACCTGTTGTCCACTGATACTGTTTTAAAAGCTTGTTAGTACTGCTCAAAGTAAAAGTAACACTTCCCTGCCTTGTCTCATGAACAATGTCTTCCATCCAGATTTGCGTATAATTATAGACTTCCGGATACTTTGTAATCAATTCACGGGACATGATGGCAACATCCCTGGCAGACGTATAATGATTGTCTGAGTTGGTCAACCCGCAGCAGTCTTCGAAATGAGTATCTGCCATTCCGAGTTCCGAAGCCTTCTCGTTCATCAATCCCACAAAAGCCTCTTCACTTCCTGCAATATGTTCTGCAACCGCCACACTGGCATCGTTTCCCGATGCTACGGCGATACATTTGATCATGGTATCTAAGGTCTGTGTCTCACCTGCGGCCAGATAAACCTGAGACCCTCCCATAGAACTTGCATATTCACTGGTGGTCACCAAATCCTTCAAAGCGATCTTGCCTTCTGATATCTTTTCAAACGTGAGCAGCAACGTCATAATTTTGGTTATGCTGGCAGGACATCTTTGCTCTGTCGCATTGAGTTCATAGATCACCTCACCTGTAGATGCTTCCATCAGTATCGCAGATGGGGCTGAGATACTCACCTGCGCATTTACCGACGTCACAGGTATCATACAGGTTGCAATTACGGTACAGATTATCAGTATCAACGCATATCTTCTTGCTTTCCCTCTCTTTTTATTCATAGAAAAACGCCACACTCCATATCTTACTATATTGTATGATATGGAAATGTGACGAATATTATGACATTTCTCGTTAAAAGACTTTTGTAAAACACAAAGTCCTCAGTCTAATGGCTGAGGACTCTACGTTCATTAGTTATATTTACGTTTTCTTGCTGCTTCAGATTTCTTCTTGCGTTTTACGCTTGGTTTCTCGTAATGCTCTCTCTTACGAATCTCCTGCTGAATACCAGCCTTAGCACAACTTCTTTTAAAGCGACGTAAAGCGCTATCTAAAGTCTCGTTTTCTTTTACGATTACGTTTGACATGATTTACACCCGACCTCCCTTCAGTACCACTAGTAACATGACTGATTGGGTTAATATATGTACACACAATGTGCACAATACATATTATACCACAAAAATATCAGTCGTCAACAGTTTTTTCTATTTTTTTGGTCGAATTACATATTCATCTGGGCAGCAACTTCAGCAGCGAAGTCCTCGTTCTTCTTCTCCAGACCTTCACCGGTCTCGAAACGAACGAACTTCTTGATGCTTAAGTTAGCACCGTTCTCTTTACCAACCTGTGCTACGTACTGAGCAACAGTCTGCTTGCCGTCTTCAGCCTTAACGTATACCTGCTCTAACAGACATACTTCCTTCAGCTCTTTATTCAGACGACCAATGATAGCTCCCTCGATAACCTTTTCAGGTTTACCAGCCATCTTAGGATCCTGAGCGATCTGTGCTGCAATAATTTCCTTCTCATGAGCCTTGTACTCTTCAGATACATCAGCAGTAGCAACATACTTAGGATACAGAGCTGCAACCTGCATAGCAATGTTGGTCAGAGCTTCTTTGATAGCATCATTTACTACATCAGTAGTTGCCTCTACAAGAACGCCGATTCTTCCGCCGCCGTGTACATAAGATGCTACCATACCATCTTCAGCAACAACCTTTTCAAATCTTCTGATGCTCAGTTTTTCACCGATCACTGCAATCTTGTCAACCAGAGCTTCGCTTACAGTCTTGGTGTTGTCAGCATTCCAAGTCTCAGCCATGAATGCATCCATATCAGCCGCATCAGAGTTAACAGCCTGAACTGCAACTGCTTCAACGAATTTCTGGAACTCTTCGTTCTTAGCTACGAAGTCGGTCTCGGAATTAACTTCTACAACTGCAGCAGTCTTCTCATCCTTAACAGCGATGCGACAGATACCTTCTGCAGCGATTCTGCTTGCCTTCTTCTCAGCCTTAGCCTGTCCGTTCTTTCTCAGGAACTCCACAGCCTCTTCCATATTTCCGTTAGTCTCGTTCAGAGCCTTCTTACAATCCATCATACCTGCGCCGGTCATTTCACGCAGTTCTTTTACCATAGCTGCTGTAATAGCCATATTAATAACCTCGCTTTACTTATTTCATTAATAGTTACAGTATCATTATTCAGCGTCAGCTGCTACTTCTTCGATATCGGTTGCTTCAGTTGCAACTTCTTCCTCGGTATAAACAGCTTCACCCTGATTAGCTTCGATAACAGCATCAGCCATCTTAGAAACGATCAGTTTAACAGCTCTGATAGCGTCATCATTACCAGGGATGATGTAATCCAGTTCTTCAGGATCACAGTTAGTATCACCAATACCGATCAGAGTGATTCCCAGAGAATGAGCTTCCTGTACGCAGATCTTTTCCTTCTTAGGATCTACTACGAAGATAGCATCGGGAATTCTGGTCATATTCTTGATACCGCCAAGATTCTTCTCCAGCTTCTCCCACTCTTTCTTCAGAGCAATAACTTCTTTCTTAGGAAGTACATCGAAAGTACCGTCTACGGACATGGTTTCGATAGCACGCAGTCTCTCGATACGGGACTGAATGGTCTTGAAGTTGGTCAGCATTCCACCCAACCATCTTTCATTAACATAGTACATACCGCAACGCTCAGCTTCTACTTTAACTGCATCCTGAGCCTGCTTCTTGGTACCAACGAACAGGATTGTACCGCCCTGTGCAGCGATCTCAGAGATTGCTCTGTAAGCTTCGTCAACCTTACCTACAGACTTCTGCAGATCGATGATATGGATACCATTTCTCTCGGTGAAGATGTAAGGAGCCATCTTAGGGTTCCATCTTCTGGTCTGATGTCCAAAATGAACACCTGCTTCTAATAACTGCTTCATAGAAATAACGCTCATGTCTTTACCTCCATTTGGTTAGATTCGGGTCACATCTACAGTGCCCTTCTTCCGCACTCCTTTTCTGCCGTATCCGCGTTAAGAATCCGGTTAGCTCCACTGCCTATCTCCGGGAAATTTTACCATCGGAGACACCGACAATGAATCGGGATGCGTGTTTTTTAGTCACAACGTTTGGATTATAACACAAGAAAACCCCTATGGCAAGGGGTTTTCTGCAAGTTCCTGAAATTTTATCTATGGTTTTGACGTTTTAGTTCTTCAATTTCTTCAAAAACGACATCGTTAAGTACTTTGATGTAAGTACCTTTCATACCGGAGGAGCGGGATTCAATGACACCGGCACTTTCAAATTTGCGAAGTGCATTGACGATGACAGAGCGAGTAATTCCTACACGGTCAGCGATCTTGCTGGCCACCAGGATTCCCTCCATACCGTTTAGCTCATCAAAAATATGAGTAATGGCTTCCATCTCAGAAAAAGATAACGTGCTGATAGCTGATTTTACCACAGCTACCTTTCTGCTCTCTTCCGCACTCTCTTCATTAACTGCGCGAAGCATCTCCAAACCTACTACGGTGCTTCCGTACTCGCACAGAATAATGTCATCGATATCATACTGGGTATCGCATTTATAGATGAACAATGTCCCCAGTCTCTCACCGGCGATTTCAATGGGAGAAATAATTGCCTGGAACTTGCGGATATCGGTACTTTCAAAGCCTAATGTCTCCAGGTTTACATTCTCCTTAGTGGACAAAACAGCCAAAAGCCGCTCATTCAACATTCCATCAATAAAGCCGCCAACATTCTCATCAATCAACTCAGTAATGGACTCAATCCCCTCAGACTTTCCTACGCCCAGAACCTTACCTTTGCGGCTGATAACCAGCACATTGGAGTTCAGGATTTCCCGCATTACTTTACAGATATCATTGAACACCACTTTACTGGAATTATTATTGTGCAACAATTTACCTATCTTCCTTGTTTTATCCAACAGCTGTACACTGCTCATTTGCGTTCCTCCTATCATCCAATTCGTAAAATCACTTACTTCTTCCCTTATCTTACCACAAATAATTTCTAATTACAATGTATATTTTACTAATTTATTTGCTTTTTTCATGATTTATGCGAAAATTCTGACACTATCTCAAATCTTCTGTTATTTATCCCCTTCCCATCACTTTTCAATCTTCATTACCTTTCTATTCATAAAGGGCAGGAAAGCTGATACGAAAACTTGAAGCAAACCAGCCCGGAGAGTGAGATATGTGCACCTCACTCTCCGGGCGTCCCTTTGCTCCAAATTCCCCTATCAGCTTTCCTGCCCTTTATTGGCAACATAGCCGCATTGTTCGTCCATACACACAAGTTTATTACCTTTCTCCAAAAGCATCTTGCCGCATCGTGGACACTTCTCTCCTGACGGTTTCTGCCATACCATGAAATCACATTCCGGATTATCAATACAGCCATAATATCTTCTGCCCTTTTTGGTCTTCTTTACTACGATATCCTTACCGCAATTAGGACACTGTACACCGATTTTTTCAAAAAAAGGCAAAGTATTACGACACTCCGGAAATCCCGGGCAGGCCAGGAATCGTCCGTGCGGGCCATATTTGATGACCATCCTTCTGCCGCACAATTCACAAATTTCCTCTGATTCTTCATCGGCTATGGTCACATGCTCCAGTTCTTTCTCTGCATTTTTGACCGCTTCATCCAGATCAGGATAGAAATTGGAGACAACAGTCTTCCATTTAACAGTACCTTCTTCCACTGCATCCAAAAGCGCTTCCATATTGGCGGTAAAATTCACATCAACAATGGAAGGGAAGGCTTCCTTCATCATATTATTGACCACTTCACCAAGTTCAGTTATATAAAGATTTTTATTTTCTTTGATCACATATCTGCGGGCAAGAATCGTGGTAATTGTAGGCGCATAAGTACTGGGGCGTCCAATGCCAAGTTCTTCCAGAGCACGTACCAGAGAAGCCTCAGTATAATGGGCAGGAGGCTGCGTAAAGTGCTGTTTTGGTTCAAAGGAGAGAAATTCCAGTTCACTTGCCTTGTTCAATTCTCCCGACAGGCTGTTTTCTTCCTCCTTGTCATCTTCCTGAACATAAACGCTCATAAAGCCATCAAATACGCAACGGGACGCAGACACGGTAAATACCTGTTCTGCCGCTTCTATTTTCACGGAAGTCGTTTCATAATGCGCAGGCGTCATACGACTTGCCACAAATCGTTTCCAGATCAGCTGATACAACCTGAATAAATCCCTGGGCAACTGTTCTTTCATTGCAACAGGATGACGTTCCAAATCCGTAGGACGAATAGCTTCATGTGCATCCTGAATCTTCTGACTATTCTTCTTCTCAGCGCCTGTACCGGCAGCATAATTTTCTCCGTGATGCTTTTCAATATATTCAGAAGCCATTTTCTCAGCTTCTTCAGAAACACGAGTAGAATCGGTACGCAGGTATGTGATCAGACCCACCGTTCCTTCTCCCTTGATATCCACACCTTCATACAACTGCTGTGCCAGACGCATGGTCTTCTGTGTAGAGAAATTCAATACCTTACTTGCTTCCTGCTGCAAAGTGGATGTAGTAAAGGGCAAAGGAGCCTTCTTGAAACGTTCTCCCTTTTTTACTTCTGCCACATGGTATTGAGCACCTTCTAATGACTTCATCACAGCCTGTGTTTCAGCTTCACTGTTAATAGACCTTTTCCCGGCTTTCGTACCATAGTATTTTGCAGTAAGAGACTTCTTTTCGCCTTTCACTTTCAGGTTTACATCCAGTGACCAGTACTCTTCCGGAATGAAAGCATCAATTTCCTCTTCTCTGTCACAGATGATTCGAAGTGCAACAGACTGCACTCTTCCCGCACTCAAGCCTCTTTTGACTTTTGCCCAGAGAAGCGGGGAGATACGATACCCTACCATACGGTCAAGTGCTCGCCTAGCCTGTTGTGCATCTACCAGATTCATATCAATCTCCCGAGCATGCTTTAAAGATTCCTTTACCGCATTCTTAGTAATCTCATTAAAGGTAATTCGATATACTTTCTTATCCTCCAGCTTCAGTGCATAAAAGAGATGCCAGGAAATCGCCTCTCCTTCACGATCAGGGTCGGTTGCCAGATAAATCTTTTCAGCCTTCTTCACTTCCTTGCGCAGTGCAGCAAGAATATCGCCTTTTCCTCTGATGGTAATATACTTGGGATCGTAGTCATGATCTACATCGATTCCCAACTGGCTCTTGGGCAAATCTCGCACATGACCGTTACTTGCTGCCACTTCATAATTGGCGCCCAGAAATTTCTTTATTGTCTTCACCTTGGCAGGTGACTCTACGATAACTAAATACTTCGCCATTTTCTTCCTCTATTTATTGTCGTTATTCACTGCAGATCGACACAAAGCCAAACCGCAGCATTAGGTGTTAATCGTGAACCACTATACACCAAATTTTTTTTTCGCGCAAGATAAATTTTTATTCTTTCGAATAATTTAATTTTTAAACACTGTTTTTATGCATTCGAAAAAGTAAATAAAAAACAAAGGAATGTAAATATTTACACTCCTCTGCCTTATAGATAGGAAGATTCTCAATCGTCCTTCAATTGACTTATTCGGCCTTTTCCTCTACTGCCTCTGCAACAGGTGCTTCTGCGTTCTCCTGTGCAGGTTCTGCAGCTGCCGCATCTTCAACAGGAACTTCTCTTACTTCTTCTGCCTGAACTTCCTCCGGAATCTCCTCAGGAACGGCAGTGCCACACTTAGGGCAGAATGCCGCATCAGAAGCAACTTCAGCGCCACAGCTTTCACACAGTTTGATACCTTTAATCTTGCGAATATCTTTCCTCAGCTTCTCGATTTCTTCATAAGCAGCATCAACCAGTTTAAATCTCTCTTCCAGACCGTTATCACATTGCTCCTCTTTATGTTCATACACAAAACGACCAATCTCTTTAAAATACTTCTCAATAAGCGATTCCTGTGTACTGATCTTACTGGTCAGACTGGTAACCTCTGCGATCTCTTTTGCCTTATCGGCTACTTCCTTACTTTTGCTTGAAACTGTCTCACTAAGTTTGTCCCAAAAAGCCATAACGTTTTCTCCTTTCGGTGTAAATACACTTTATATTCAGATTATACTATTTTTTGCTGGGTATTACAACTAAATTCCTCTTAAGATTTCAAAAGATTTTCTAAAGATATAAAAAAAAACCTAAAGCCATTTATTAGGCTCTAAGGAATTCCTTGGGTTGGGCTATTCAAAAATAGTCAACAGCTGATAGGTGAATCGAACCCCTGTTTC
>JAGAUD010000015.1 GCA_017620975.1 Lachnospiraceae bacterium
AAGTACGGACAAGTGGTGACTGTACACTCTCCCGTGTATGTCCAGAACCTTAACGCAACGCTTTCTTCTTTCAGGTTCATTTCCACATGGAACTCCCGTTCCACAGAACTTTCGTCCTTCACGTCTCTCTGCCAACCGGCAGATTTTAATTGGTACAGTGACTTGCCGTCAGTTTTCTAACTTGACATTCGCTCCACGGAAAACCTGCTATCAATTACTCAGTAGCAGCAACCTCGCGCTTCATCGCTATCATGCCACAGCAATTGATACTATACACCAAACCACCCATTTTTGCAAGTCTTTTTTTGTATTTTTTTTAATACAATTGTTACAGTTCAGCCATTATCTTGTTTCTCCGCTTATTAATATAGAAGAAACAAGCACAAGGATAATTCCTGCAAGCATGGAAAGCGTCAGTGATTCCTTATAAAGGATCGTGCCTACCATAGTAGTCACAATTGGTTCCAATGTGGCAAGGACAGCCGCCCTGGAAGTATCCATGTGAGCGAGACCGATGGTGTATAGGGTAAAAGGCATACATGTAGTAAAGAGCGCCATTCCAATTGCCCAGAACCATAAAATCGGTTGCTCATTAAGAGATGTAATGATATCGGTAAATTTCACAAACGGAAGTACACCGATACAAGCGAAAGAAAAGGTGTATGCCGTGACTGTCATAGGTGCATATCCTTTGTTCAAAGCATATCTGCCGAAAATACTATAAAGACCATATCCGATGCCGGAACCCAGGCCCAACAGGATGCCCTGAAAACTCACTGTGCCAAGGCCACCTGTAATACCACTGACCAGACAACAGCCTGTAATAGCCAGAAGCAATGAAACAATTTTCCCGCAATTCAGCTTTTCCCGAAAGCACACTACTGACAGCAGTGTAACCCATACCGGGGAAGTATACATTAATATAGAAGAAAGTGCTACACTGGATACCTGTACATTTCGAAAATAGCAATAACTGAAAAATACAATGCTAAACACCCCTGTGCCGATAAAACACCAACTGTCTCTTATCTTAATACGCAATAATTTCCTTTTTCCGACCAACAGCCCCAATAGAAGGAAAATGGCGCCGCCATAGACACGCAGCGCCACAATTTCCATTGCAGAGAACCCTGCAATACTGAGCTGTTTAACAAATACCACCAGCACACCCCAGAGGATTGCTGCTGCAGCAACAAACATTGGTGCTGCTTTCTTCATCAACTTACTCTTTTGTTTCATTTTATTCCGCATCTTTCACTTCGTCAAATTCCTTTAAAATCTCCTCAGAAGGTGCCGGTGTACACAGGCTCACAATAACGATTGCTGCCAGACTCAAGGCAAAACCTGCAACCAGAGAATATAAACCGGTCGCCTTACCAAGTGTTACACCATTCACAAGAGGTATATAATCCCAGAGGATAACGGTCAATGCACCGGTTACCACACCGGCTACTGCTCCCTGGAAATTGGTTCTCTTCCAGAACAGTGACAGCAACACCAAAGGACCAAAGGAAGCACCAAGCCCTGCCCATGCATTGGATACCAGTCCCATGATGGTATTGTTAGGATTCAAAGCAATTATATAAGCCAGTACTGCAACAGCAATTACTGTAATTCTGCTTACCCGGAATACTTTCCTGGTGTCGGCTTTCTTATCAATCAATCCCTTATAAATATCTTCTGCAACGCTGGACGCGCTGACCAGAAGCTGGGAATCCGCAGTAGACATAATAGCTGCCAGGATGCCGCAAAGGAAGAGACCTGCGATGAAAGGTGCATTGATATCTTCAATGAACAGCTTCTTGATCATTTCAATAAACACTCTTTCACTTCCACTTTCCACCAACTGATCGGGAGCCAGATAAGCTCTGCCGATCACACCGATGAAACATGCAAAGAACAGAGACAATGCCACCCAGCTGATAGCTGTGACTTTGGACTTCTTCAGTTCCTTCTCACTGCGTACTGCCATAAAGCGCACCAAAATATGAGGCATACCGAAATAACCAAGCCCCCATCCCAGACCGGATACAATATTAACCCAGGTATTATTGCCATCCTTATAACGCAAGATATTAGTAAAATCAGCTGCAGTAGCAGGTAATGTATTAGCTGCAAGGCCGGAAGCAATCGTTACACCGTCCTGCTTCATTACCATAAGTGCTACGACAGGTACTGCAAGCAGAGCCACCAACATAAGCATTCCCTGTATAAAGTCAGTTACACATACAGCAAAAAATCCCCCCAGAAATGTATAAACCAAGATAACCACGGCACCGATAGTAAGTGATATTTTATAATCCACACCAAAAATAGATTCAAAAAGCTGTCCGCCAGCCGCCAGCGCTGATGCACAGTATACCAGGAAAAAGATAACAATAGTAACAGACGAGACACTCATTAAGACTCTTTTGTTATCCCGGAATCTGTTTTCAAAATAAGCCGGCAAAGTAACGGAATTATTCGCTTTGATGGTATACTTACGCAGTCTGGAAGAAATCACCAGCCAGTTCAACGTAGTTCCAATAAACAGTCCCAATGCGCACCAGCCATCTCCACCGACACCAACCAGGTAAATTGCTCCGGGAAGACCCATCAGCAACCATCCACTCATGTCAGAAGCCTGTGCCGACAAAGCCGCCACAAATCCTCCCAGCTTTCTTCCTCCCAAAAAGAAATCCTCTGAACTGGTATTCTTCTTCGCATAAAAAGCACCGATCAGAATCATGAACAAAAGATACACCGCAAAAGCTGCTAAAATCAGCCCCAAACTACCACTCATACTTCATTCCTCCAATATGTATAAATCTTTTCCTATTATAAAGGCATTCTTCCCACAAGTCAACACTGAGTTGCAATAAAGTGGTAACGTATGAAATAAAAAGTGTAACAGTTCAGTCACCCCTGTGTGTAAGCCCAAAATCATTTTAGTTGCAAACTCTCCCTTTCTATTGTATACTTTCTTTAATATATTAATTCTTAAAAAAGTGAAATCGGAAAGGATCTTATATGTGGATTGCAGATAATTGGAAGGATTATGAAGTGCTTGATACCTCCTCCGGTGAAAAGCTGGAGCGTTGGGGAGATTATATTTTGGTTCGGCCCGACCCTCAGGTCATCTGGAACACACCGCACGATCACAAGGGCTGGAAGCGTAAGAACGGTCATTATCACAGGAGTGCCAAGGGCGGCGGAGAATGGGAATTCTTCAGTCTGCCGGATGAATGGACAATTGGATATAGGGAGCTGACCTTTCATTTAAAGCCTTTTAGTTTTAAGCATACAGGGTTGTTCCCTGAGCAGGCTACCAACTGGGACTGGTTCTCTGAACTGATCCATAACGCAGGACGACCTGTAAAGGTACTGAATCTGTTTGCGTATACCGGAGGCGCCACCCTCTCTGCAGCTGCCGCAGGCGCAGCCGTGACACATGTGGATGCTTCGAAAGGTATGGTTGGCTGGGCCAAAGAAAATGCAGTTTCTTCCGGACTGGGAGATGCGCCCATACGCTGGCTGGTAGACGATTGTGTAAAATTCGTGGAACGAGAGATTCGCCGTGGAAATAAATATGACGGTATTATTATGGATCCGCCCTCTTACGGCAGAGGTCCAAAAGGTGAGATTTGGAAAATCGAAGAAAGCATCTGGCCTTTCGTGGAACTGACCACCCGGATTCTCTCTGATGATCCGCTGTTTTTCCTGATAAATTCCTATACCACCGGATTACAGCCTGCTGTTCTTTCTTATATGATGAATACTGCCATCACCAAACGTTTCGGCGGCTATGTAGATGCACAGGAAATCGGGCTTCCCGTAACCCAGAGCGGACTGGTGCTTCCCTGCGGAGCTTCCGGACGCTGGTCTAAAAATTAATCAGCAAAACACCGCTTAAAAGGTATTACAGAACATACCTTCTAAGCGGTGTTATTTTACACATAAGCCGGGTTGACACAACCGAACATAACATCGTCGCACTCCAGAATAAAGGCAATGACCAGATCATCGGATAATCAACAGGTGTAATATGCAGGAATTTATAACACAGATTCAAAAATACGGGATGAATCAGGTAAATGCCAAAGCTGAAATCCGCCAGAACTTTAATTATCTTGCTAAAAGATTCTTTATCATGCCCCTTTTCACCGCATCTTCGCTGCCCTCTGTGCCACAGGTTCTGTCCGAGACGCATCAGACAGACAGAGAAAAGCACTGTAGGCGGAAAATTATAAGCCATCTGCATACTGTTTTTGCAAGTTAGCCTGTAACACACCATTCCTGCCACAAGAAGCACAATCACGGCACACCGGCTCCACAGTTCCTTATCGCTTTCTTTCTTCCTCTTTCCATGCAGAAAATATCCATAAAGATAATAAAACCCGTATATCAGCTGCTCAAACATCACAGGCAGATTCGTCCCCATAAACTTATTGATAAATGGCAAAACACTGCTTCCCACGACCAATATGACTGCCACGCTAATCACTATCCAATCAGGTATTCTCTTTAAAAGCCATTTCATAGCCGGTGTTAAAAGATAAAGGAGCAAAATCAGATAGAGATACCACAGATGGGACCAGCTTCGCATAGTACAGACCATTACCAGGCCATCCCACAACATTCCAATCCGGAATCTTTTCTCCGCCAGAATCTGTTCCAGACAGGAAAAAGGAATTCCAAATACCAAAAGCGCCAGCACGATTCTCAGGCAATACTTCCTGAGCATATTTTCAAATGAAATCTCTTTCTTTGGATTCAGGAACAGATAACCTGAAATCATCAAAAAGACCGGTACGCACCATGTCACAAAGTCCATGAGAATCAATAGGAGACGCCCCTGCGAATACTTCTCTGTGTTCATAATATCTACGCTCCCGGTAACCGTATGCATCAGCACTACCGCACAGGCAGCTGCTACACGCAGAATATCCAGCCACAACTCTCTTCCACTGCTTCCATTTTTCACATTCTTTTACTCCATTCCGTTACAGGACATGCCTGTCCTCACAATTATATTCTTAAGTATAACCAAACCTGTCCTCATCTGCAACCAGAAAACAGCTTTTTCAAAAACTCTTATATATTTCTTAAGAATTCGACAACAATTTTCTTAACGCCCCCTTAACACCCTTACATTGATTCTTCCTCGAATAAAATGTATAATATCTTTATTCAAAGCGGCACTAACCGCTACGCCTATAAAGGAGATCTATATGACCCAGCGTTTTTGGAAACTTCCCCGTTATAAACAGCATCTGCTCAGCCTGCTCGTTTCTCTGACCTCCATGGGACTTGCCACCGGCATGGCCTTTATGTACTATCATGTGGTTCCGGAAAACTCTGCCAATATTGCTCTGGTATATATCCTTGCCCTGATTTTGGTGGCACGCTACAGTGTGGGTTACTGGTACGGTGTCGCTTGCTCAGTATTTGCGGTAATCTGTGTTAACTACTTGTTCACCTACCCTTATTTTCAGATTAACTTCACCCTGACCGGCTATCCCATTACTTTTTTGGGGATGTTAGCCATCTCTCTCCTTACCAGTACGATGACCTCTCATTTAAGCCACCAGGCCATGGTGATTGCAGAACGTGAGAAGCTGCTTGCGGAAGCTGAAAAAGAAAAGATGCGAGCCAACCTGCTGAGAGCCATATCCCATGATCTTCGTACTCCACTGACCGGTATTATCGGTAACAGTTCCCTTTATCTGGAAAACGGAACCAACCTTTCTGAGGAAGAAAAGACTAAAATTATTGCCAACATTTACGATGATTCCAACTGGCTGCTCAATATGGTAGAAAATCTTTTGACCGTTACCCGAATCAGGGGAGACAATCTCAGTGTCAATACTTCTGAGGAACCGGTAGAGGAAGTACTTGCCGAAGCTCTGCTAAAGCTCCATAAGCGTTATCCGGATACTGAGATTAAGACTGTTATTCCTGAAGAATTTTTGCTTATCCCCATGGATGCCATTCTGATAGAACAGGTTATAATCAATCTTTTAGAAAATGCCATTGTGCATTCCGGCACCACCAAACCCATAGAATTGATTGTAAAAGCAGATTCCGAAGCGGTCTCTTTCACTATCAAGGACTATGGTGTCGGAATCTCCAAGGACCATCTGAATGACCTGTTTGATGGCACGTCCTATACACCATCTCAGACTGCGGATGCCCGTAAAGGAATGGGAATAGGCCTTTCCATCTGTAAGACTATTGTAACTGCCCATCACGGCACACTATTCGGGCAAAATCATGAGAACGGTGCCGAATTTATTTTTACTCTTCCCAGAGTTCACAAATCATAATTAGAGAAAGAGGTAACTTATGACACCTAAAACAAACATTTTATTAATTGAAGATGACAAAAGTATCTGTAATTTCATTACTACCTCTCTGGAAAACAGCAACTATCGTGTCACCTGTGCCCAGACAGGCAAAGAAGGTTTAAGCCTGGCTACCTCCCTCTGCCCGGATGTCTATCTCTTAGATCTGGGACTGCCGGACATCGACGGCCTGGATATCCTCACAAAACTGCGTACATGGACCTCCAATCCCGTCATCATCATTTCTGCCCGTACCAAGGAACAGGAAAAGGTAACAGCATTAGATGCCGGAGCTGATGACTATATCACCAAGCCCTTCGGGACCTCTGAGTTGATGGCCAGAATCCGTACCGCTCTGCGCCACAGTCGCCCCAATACCCACGCGCGTATCTACAAAGCCGGGGACCTTGTCATTGACTTCGAGAAAAGGCTGATTACTTTGGAAGGCAGCGAAGTTCATCTGACCCAAATCGAGTACCAGCTCCTGACACTGCTTGCTGAGAATTCCGGCCGAGTGCTGACTTACAGCTATATCATGAATGCCATCTGGGGACCTTATGTGGACAACAACAACCAAATCCTTCGTGTCAATATGGCAAATATCCGCCGTAAAATCGAGAAAAGCCCGGCACAACCAAAATATGTCTTTACCGAAATCGGAATTGGGTATCGTATGCTGGAGAGTAAATCCTAAAGCGTGTTTTCGATGGTTTTAGCATAGCAATGTACAAGATGAGGCGTGCAGACGTGAGTCTGTGCGCCTCATCTTGATTCTTAAGATTTTCTATAATTCCTTATTTTGTATTGACTTTCCTTCCACAATTTTTTATACTGTAGGTGTATTAATTGTCTTAGTACACTATTAAGAAAGGAGGGGCTGACATGATTGCTCTGGATTATCGTGACAAACGTCCTATCTATGAGCAGATTGTAGAAAAGCTTGAAAAGCTGATTGTCTGCGGTGCTCTGGAATCCAACACCAGGATGCCCTCCGTAAGATCCTTAGCCATGGAACTGTCTGTGAACCCCAATACCATTCAACGGGCCTATGCCCAACTGGAGCAGGACGGTTACCTCTATACCATCGTAGGTAGAGGCAATTATGTGACCTGTGAAGCCGAATGGAAGAAAGGACGGGTACAGACCGTACTGAAGGAATTTACGGAAGTACTGACGAAAGCGCGGGAGACACGAGTGCCCAGGGGGGAACTGATGGCACTGTTCGACCGCATCTATCCGGAAAAGGAGGGAGAGAACACATGATTACCATTCAGAATGTATCCAAATACTTTGACAATATCAAAGCTTTGGATCAGATAACCGCCAATATCGGGGAAGGCCATGTATTTGGTCTTATTGGCACCAATGGAGCCGGCAAAAGTACGCTGATGCGCACTATGTGCGGAGTATTAAAGCCGGACGAGGGCAGTATTTTGATAGATGGCAAAGAGGTGTATGAAAATCCAAAGGTAAAATCCCAGATTTTCTACATCTCTGACGACCAGTATTTTTTCTCAAACGGAACACCGCTTGATATGCTGAAATTTTATCTTACCTGGTATCCCGCATTCGATACCGAGCGTTTTTACAAATTAATGGGCATCCTCAATCTGGATCCTAAGCGCAAGATCAACACCTTTTCCAAAGGTATGAAAAAGCAGCTGTCCGTCCTGTTCGGCGTCTGCTCCGGAACTAAGTATCTTCTCTGTGACGAGACGTTCGACGGTCTGGACCCTGTAATGCGCCAGACAGTAAAATCCCTCTTCATCCAGGAAATCGAGACAAGAGGCCTGACTCCTGTCATCGCCTCCCATAATTTAAGAGAGTTGGAAGACATCTGCGACCACATCGGACTGCTCCACAGGGGCGGCATCCTGTTCTCAAGAGATCTGGACGAAATGAAGTTGGGTATCCACAAGCTGCAGTGCGTATTTACACCGGATACTGATTACATGCAAGCGCTTGCAGGCATGGAAATCCTGAACCGGGACATGAGAGGTTCCCTCGTGACACTGACGATCCGCGGCCAGAGGGAAGCTATTGACAATGCGATTTCGGGCTTAAGCCCTGTGTTCTATGAGATTCTTCCTCTATCCCTGGAAGAAATCTTTATCAGTGAAACGGAGGTACAAGGCTATGACTTCAAAAATCTCATACTTTAAAATAGCAATAGAAGATTTTCGCCGCAAGCTTTGGATGCTGGCGCTGTCCTGCCTGGGTAGTTTTCTCGCTCTGCCCATCGCTTTCCTGATGTCCAATCGCGGCTACCTGAACCGTATCTATAACAACACGATTTCCGGCTCCACCCCTCAGGAAAGGCTGCGGAATTATTATATCAATTTCTTCACATCCGACGGTGTGGTACTGCTGGGAATCGTCCTCACCATAGGTGCCTTTGTGGCAGGTATCTGGAGCTTCCGTTATCTCTATTCCAGAAAAATGGTGGACCTGTATCACTCTGTTCCGACAAAAAGAACCCGCCTGTTCTTTGTCATTTACATAAACGGACTGATCATCTGGCTTGTTCCCATGATCATTGCCATGATACTGTCACTGATCATTGTTTTTGCCAACATGGTCTCTGTAGGAGCCGTTTCGCTCTTCGGCTCTGTGGCTGTCCAGGCTTTGAAGCTCTTAGGTGTGACACTTATCAGTTTCCTGTGCTTATATCATCTCATTCTGGTATGCGTCATGCTCAGCGGTAATGCCTTCAACGCCTTTTACGCCTCTCTCCTTTCAGGTGCAGGTGTAGGAGCCTTATACGGCACATTTTATCTGCTCGCCGATGCTTTCCTGGATACTTTTGTCTCTCCTGCGCTGCACTGGAATCAGGTTCTATGGGCTTCCCCTCTGATCAGCCCATACTTTCTGCTATATGAATTCAGCAATTCATCCATAAGCAGTTATTTATCTACAGCCGCCACGAGCAGCAATGACCACCCTTATATTTTATGGATAGGCACCCTTTTCGTCATGGTCTTTAATCTGTGGATGGCTCACCGGCTTTATTTAAAGCGCCCCAGCGAATTGGCAGAACACGGTGTAGACAAGAAGCAGGCACAAAGCATCCTCAGGGTATCCTTTACCATCATTGCCTCCCTGTACGGTGCCATGATCTTTTTGTGGATTCTGGATAAAGATGCCATTGGGTGGCAGATTTTCGGGCTTTTGCTTTGCGGATGCCTGGCTTTCGGTATTACGGATATCATCCTGCATATGAATTTCCGCAGCTTCTTTGCACATAAGCTGCAAATGGCCGGCACGCTTGTGGTCTCCTGTATTCTGTTCCTGATCATGGCTTTTGACCTGACCGGTTTTGACAGCAGGCTGCCCGCAAAAGAATCCATTGAAAATGCCCACATCTACTTATACAGCTTTACCGATGGCTCCTATCCTTACGGCTTTACAGAAGATGGTATGCTATATGCAAGATCTGACCGAAGTGCCGGGCAGTTCTTTGAAAATATAGATTTGCTTTATCCCTTGCTGGAAGAAGTGACAGACGAAGAGCATGAAGAAGCCGGTAGCTGGTCCACGAATATTGTCATTTATGCAAAGACTTCCTTCGGTTCTTTTAACAGACAATACCGTCTGTTGGATAGTGATTTGGAAGTTATGCGACCCATTGTGGAAAGCAAAGAATATCTTGAAGCTTTCTATCCTGCTTCCAGTGGTCTCTTTCCACAGCCCGGGACACTGAGCATCGGCAATAACTTAACTTATACTTCAGTAGAAACAGACAAAGCGGAACAGATTCAGGAAATCTTAAATGCCTATTATGAAGATTTTCATGATCACAATACTTTGGAATCTCTGGACTGCGGAATTGCTGTGGCAGATTTATCCCTGAGCTACCCTTATATCAATGCATATTCCAACAGAACCAGCACCTTTGGTATTGGTCTGAACATCTATTCCGCCTACACCAGAACCATCACCAAACTCAAGGAATATTTCCCTGATATGGTACTGGACAAAGAAGAACTGAAGATTACTTCTCTGAAAGTCTCCATCGAACAGTCTTTTGATACGATTTTTAACGTAGAAGAATTTTCAGATATAAAGACTAATAACACTCAGGATAGTTCCGACCAAAACAATGAACTAACGCAAGAGACCGTGACCACAGCACCAAACGCTGTCATCATCAGTCCAACAGTGGCCAGTGAGAAGATTGAGGAAATATCCATTACTGACACCGAGGAGATCACCCGGCTGCTTCCCTTCCTTTATCCGGGTGATTGCCGCAACAGCCCTTTCGCCTCTCTCAAGGAATACACCTACCTGGGATATTTCATTACAGGCTCCGGGCATTCCATTTCCTGCTATGTCAGATCAGAAGATCTGCCTCTTGAGATGCCGGAATCTGTAAAAGAATATTATCTGGAAAACAGATAACCGAATCATTTCCCAGATACAGCTTAACAATAAAGAACACTCTCTGAGCACACTACTTGAAAAGCTTCGAAAATGCCTGACCAGGCAGCTTCCGAAGCTTTTCTCAGGTTAATTCACACCCGTGTCATTCGCTAAGCAATCCATCCCCCGAATAATGATTGGAGGCATTCCACAGAATCCACTCCTCGTAACCGGCATCATACACCGCCTGAATCTGGGCACGAATCTGGTCTCCTCCATAGGAGATGTAGCCTTCTACCCAGGTGGCAGTAAAAGCCTGCAGCCACGGGCGGACCACCGCCTGCTGCTCCTTAGGGATGTCTGCCAATTCTTCTACGGAGTCCTTCATAGCTTCATACACAGTCTCATAAGGATATGCATCCGGCACCGACAGGCCGAATACGCCATTTCCATAATGGGAAGGATACACCATAGGGCAGATGGCATCTACAATATTTCCAAGCTCCGCATAATCCTGTCCCACCTGCTGCACATCTGTCTCACTGCCGATAATGGTCCCGAAAACATCTGCTGTTACAGGAATTCCTTCTTTGTGGAGTTCTTCTGCGGCATATGTTAAAAATCCGGTGATTGCCTGCTCCTTAGTATACACATTTCTATCCACACCATAATCTGCTGCCTCCGCATCACTTCCGATAGGGAACCTCACATAATCAAACTGAATCTCATCAAACCCGATTTCACCGGCTTTCCTGGCAACCTCCACCAGATACTCCCAGACTTCTTCCTTATAAGGATTCACCCAGGCCAGCCCGTGGCCATCCACAATGGCAGTACCGTCCGGTTTCTTCAGTGCAAGCTCCGGATGATGTTCAGCCAGGTACGGGTCCTTAAAGCATACGATTCTTGCTATGGTATAGACACCATGCTCTTTCAGTTTTTTCATAAAGTTTTCCATATCTCTTATGTAATTGATGCAGGCTCCCATCTCCTGCGCCGTTTCCTGGCTCATCCGGTAAGTGATCTCACCTGCATCATTTTTCACATCAATGACCATGGCGTTCAATTCCGTGTCATCCACCAGAGTAAGCAGGTTCTCAAAGGCATTATTGCCGGCCATGGGGCCGGTTACGTAGATACCCTTCACTTTGGGGCGGTCATCAGAACTGTAAATCCAGTCAGTTTCCTGATCACCAGCAGTTTCTGTGACATCCTGTGAATCGGTATTATGTGTATCATCCTCCAATGCTCCGCCAACTGCAGCAGCTTCACTTTCCTGTGTTTCTTCGCTGTCGCCTTGCAACGGTTCCGCAATAGATGTCCCTTTTACCGTACCGGAACCTACAGACTGCTCTGTATCCCGCAGCAGAAAGCTGCCGCCGATTATCGTTGTCACAATCAGCACCACTGCACAGGCTGATACTACGATTCGCATCGTAACCCTGTTCTTTTTTCTTTTATGATAAATTCGCTCCATTTCCCCTACCCTGCGATAGGTGAGCTGACCTCTTCTACGCCTGTTTCTTCTCATTTCCCTTATAATCCTCCCTAAAAAACGGCAGATATAGAATACCTTTCTATTTTACATTTGCCGCTTTCATAAATCAATTGTAAAATTATCCAAACTTTATCTATATAGATATTTCTCTATATTTTTCTTGTTCTCCGCTCAACTGCATGTTATGATATTATTAAGAAAATGACCATGGCATTTGCAGAAACTTTTAAGGCGCTATCTGATCCGGTTCGTCGTAAATTTTTGACACTTCTGTAGTGGAAGAAGTCATGCTCTGGTTATCTACGCTGAAAGGAGAAGAAATGGTAAGTTTAACATCAATTGCAGCGATGATTTTGACATTAGTCATCAGTTTATTTCTTCCTGTTATTCTATTGATTGCCTATGCAGGGACTCATCGGAAGAAAAAAGTGGTATCGGCCTGGTTCCTGGGAGCAGCAGGCTTCTTTGTCACGCAGATGCTGATCCGGACACCGATACTCACTGTCCTTGGCCTGTTTCCGGCTTTTCTGGATTTTGTCATGAAGCATTATGTGGCTTATGCACTGATTCTGGCCTTTACCGCCGGACTCTTTGAAGTGGCCGGCCGCTATGCTGTAGCTAAAATTCTTAGGAAAGAGCTTACTTTCGAACGAAGCCTGGCTGCCGGACTGGGGCATGGCGGCATCGAAGCCATGCTGCTTATCGGCATCACCTATATTAACAATCTGATTTATACAGTCATGATCAATACAGGTACCTTTGATATTATGGTAGAGCAGACAGCCGCCCTGGGCGTGGATACCTCTAGTCTGCTTGCGATAAAAGATACCTTTTTTACTACACCGGCTTACATTTTCTGTCTGGCAGGTTACGAAAGGATTCTGACGATGATCAGTCATACAGCAATGACACTGATTGTATGTTACTATGTAACCAAAAAGCAGGATCTGAAAGGCGTTCTTATCTGTCTTGCCTTTCATACCCTGTTAGATGGTGTGAGTGGTCTGTTGAGCGGAATGAGTACTGAATATATGAACAATATTCTCAGCCAGAATACCGTATATGTTCTGATTTATGTTTTCCTGACAGCAATGGCTGCTGTCTCTGCGGTAGTCATCTTGCGACTTTCCAAAGCATGGAAATCCGAGGCTGCTGTTTAGTTTCATATAGTCGTTGTGCCTGCCTCGCACAGGCACAACTCAGCTATATGCTAAGGTTTTAATACTATTATTGATTTTCAAGTATACGGAACATCTTCTCAATTTCGCATAATTCGCTCTCTTTATTCTTTTCCACCCATTTTATACGGTACTTCTTAAGCCACTGTTCTGTGTCAGAGTACCTTTCGATTTCATAACCGGCCAACTTGCCAAACAACTCTGCCATTACCATGATACCTTCTGCTGCGATCATGATTTCCCGGCGATATTCATCGCACTCCCATTTCACATTACTAAGCTTCTCCATGATATCCTTACAGGCACTCTGTGCACTGAGCACATCTTCTTTAGCAGGGTATTTGATCTCAAATTTCTTTTCATAGATGCAGTTGGAATAACAATATGACAGCATATTCCAACTAAGCTTACTATGTGCTTCATCAAGCAGTGTAAGGTAAGTAACTGCCTCATCGTTTTTATAGAGCAGATAATTAATACTTTCTGTAAAATATTCATCCCTGTCTGTTTCTGCATTCCATGACTTTGATGCTCCCAGGACCAGCCCATGCATGGCAAGCTCCAGGCTGCAGGGATTGCCGTAGTCACCCCAGTTGGTATTCAGCATACCTTTGGCATGATACTTATATCCATACTCACCCAGCTTCAGGATATTCTTACTTCCCACATGAATTCCTTCCACCAGTCTCGACCAGGAGCTGGTTCCGGGGTATACGATCTGCACACAATCAAGATTGCCAAAGGTTGCAAATTGATCCTCAGCAGGCTCTGCACTGTACTTCCAGTTTAAAAATTCCACGTCCCCAGGCAGTTCTTTAATCGTCTCCGGATGCTGGAGCAAAATGTCAGCCCACATCATCACTTTCTTTCCTTTGGATTCCAGGTGCGCAATGATCTTCTTCACAAAGTCAATATAAAGCCGACCGGTATCCTGATCTTTATGCTTTCCATTTTTCAGATCGAAGGTCTCATCACAGCAGATGTTGAATTTGTCTGTTCTAAACAGGGGCATGAACTGATCCAGCAGACTCTTGATCACTCCGATGCTCTTTTCATTGGTGGGGTCAATGGTGTGATGTGCCATTCTTTCATGCCAGAAGATCTGATCCTCCTCAAAATCCTCTATCTCCCGCAATTCCCGGTACTCCTCTCTCTCCAGAAGCTCATAAAGATGACCGAACGTAGCGATAGAGGGAATAAATTCGATGAAATTTTCATAGCAGTAATCATCCAGTTCTTTGATTTCCTCCGGTGTGAGGTATCCTGTCTTTTCAATATGATTGCCCAACTCCTTAAAAGGAAAGGTATGTTCAATATAAAGCTGCAGTGAATTCATCTTATAATACGCCATGGTATCGATCAGTGCCTTGATGGTTTCTACCTTGGGAACCTTCCCTCGCGTAACATCATGGTAAAAGCCTCTGTAAGCAAAGCCCGGCTCATCTTCAATTAAAAGACAAGGCACTTCTTTATTGTCCAAAATCTGCCGCAAGGTCTGAATAGCATAGAATGTCCCTGCAGGACCGGCGGCAATTATTGTAATCTTACTTTCCTCAATGACAAGGGTATACCCTTCAGAGCCGGTACCTTCTATTTTGATTTCCAGCTCAGTTCCCTGCTCACTGCATGGCAGCTTTTTTAAAGCCTTTAATATACGCTCGTCTCCTTCAAATCCTTTCACATATACTGATTTTTCCTTTAAAAAGCCGGCATTCATTACTATTTTTTGCGGTCTCGGTAATAAGTACATAGGAAACTCCTTTCCACTTTACAGTAAAATAAATTAACAAATTTATTATAATGTATTATAATGTATTATAATGAGAGAAGGAAATAGCTATCTTGCTTAAATATGGTAATTTTGTGCTTATTAAGGAGTTTTGTATGAGCCGCTATGAGAATCATTTATTCCGCAATGAACTGCCGATTATTTTCCATTATGACCATGTAGATAAAGAAGGAAAAGGATGCCTTTCCAATTGGCATGAGAACATAGAATTCCTCTATTGCACCGTCGGTGAAGGCAGGGCTATCATTAACTCAAAACCTGTGGAAATGAAGCCCGGCAGCCTGATCGTCATCAATTCCGGAGATATCCATTATACTGTCTCCGATACAAAAGAAATAGAATATTATTGCCTTATTGTTTATTCTGATTTTTTGAAAGAGTTCGGTATCGATGCTGAGAACATTCATTTTGCAGAGGATGTCACCGATTCTTTAGGATGCGCCTTCTTTCAAAAAATAGTCAGGGAACTGGATGAAAAACTACCCTATTATACAGCCGCTGTACGCGGAGAAATCATCTCCTTTGTCGCATATCTGTGCCGTAATTACATCCGCGAGAAGCAAAGCTCCGGAAATGACGATATGATAAAAAGCGGGATGCTCTATATCAGAGAACATTTTCAGGAAAGTATCAATGTAGAAAGCGTGGCTTCTCATGCCGGCTTCAGCAGATTCTATTTTTCACGACAGTTTAAGAGTATTACCGGAATGACTGTGATGGAATATGTACAGTTTCTGCGCTGCCGCCATGCCAGAGAACTGTTGCTTTCAGGAAATTGTTCTGTTTCCAAAGCCGCCATGGAAAGTGGTTTTTCTGATTTGTCCTATTTTACGAAAGTTTTTAAAGGGCAGTTTGGTGTACTTCCATCTGAGGTGGCACGTATGAAAGTGGCGCATACTATCAGAACGGATCTATGATACCTCATGCAATCTTACGCCTATTGCCTTTTTTGATCAGGAAAGTCTGTTCTCACATGAAATTTTTCATCTGAGAACAGACTTTCTTTCATTTTGTTCCTGATCATTTATTATTTGAATTTTTTTCAAGCCAGTCCATTGCAGCCTTTGTATTAATCGCTGCGCCTGTACTTAACACATCTTCATTAAACTCAATCTTTGGATTGTGTTGTCCAAGACGTTTTGCCGGATCTTCAGGACCTGCTCCCATCATATAATAAGAAGTCGGTACCTTGTCTGTAATTTCTGCAAAGTCTTCAGATCCCATTCCATGAGCGCCACGCATTACATGCGCTTGCGGAATTAAGGAATGAATACTCTCCTCAACCTGTGCAGTTACATCATCATCAGTAATCACACTGGGACAAGAGCTTAAGATTTCATAGTCCATCCGGCAGCGATAAGTCGTGGCTACACCTTCAGAGACTTCTTTCATTCGCTTTACAATTCTTTCACGCACATCTTTCTTAAATGTTCGAAGAGTTCCTTGAAGAACCGCTCGCTCCGGAATAACATTGGCTGCCTCACCGGCTGTAAACTGTCCGATGGTAAGAACTGCCTCCTCTGTTCCGCCCACTTCCCTGGCAATCAGGGACTGGAGTGCAAGATATACCTGAACTGCTGCATTGATGGGATCCACGCAGCCCTCCGGCATAGAGCCATGACCGCCATGACCTGTGAGCGTGATCTTAAACCC
>JAGAUD010000016.1 GCA_017620975.1 Lachnospiraceae bacterium
CCAGCTAAATAAGAAGAAATTATTTACAATCATATTAAAAAAGTATTGTCATTTGATTGTCAACGGACATAGAAAGAGCCAAGAAAGCCCGTAAAATAGGCATTTCTTGGCTCTAATATATTATTCAAACTCAATCGTAGCAGGCGGCTTAGGCGACATATCAAAGCAAACCCTGTTTACATTATCTACCTCAGCCAGAATCCTATCCGTAATCTTCTGCAAAATATCCCAATCCACGCGCTCAATGGTGGCATTCATAGCATCAATGGTATTAATCGCACGAATGATTACCATATACTCAAAGCATCTTGCATGGTTCTTCATACCTACAGACTTGAAGTCAGGCACTACAGTAAAGTACTGCCATACCTTCTTGTCCAATCCAGCCTTTTCAAACTCCTCACGCAAAATAGCATCAGACTCTCTTACAGCTTCCAGACGATCTCTTGTAATTGCACCGGTGCAGCGTACG
The DNA here is from genome assembly GCA_017620975.1 of Lachnospiraceae bacterium. Next base: position 473 of record JAGAUD010000016.1, read on the forward strand.
CCAAGTCCGGGACCCGGGAACGGCTGACGATATACCATAGATGCAGGCAGCCCCAGCTCTACGCCGCAGGCACGTACTTCGTCCTTGAACAGCTGCTTTAACGGCTCTACCAGTTCAAACTTCAGGTCCTCAGGCAGACCGCCTACGTTGTGATGAGATTTTACCATCTTGGCAGTCTTGGTGCCGCTTTCGATGATGTCGGGATAAATGGTACCCTGTCCCAGGAAATCGATACCTTCCAGCTTTCTTGCTTCCTCTTCAAATACACGGATGAACTCACCGCCGATGATCTTGCGCTTCTGCTCGGGATCAGCCACATTCTCCAGCTTAGTCAGAAATCTCTCCGTTGCATCTACATAAATCAGATTGGCATGCAGTTGGTTTCTAAATACTTCTACTACACTTTCGGACTCATTCTTACGCATAAGACCATGATTTACATGCACGCATACAAGCTGCTGTCCGATTGCTTTTATTAAAAGAGCTGCTACAACGGAAGAATCTACACCACCGGAAAGTGCCAGCAGTACCTTCTTATCTCCCACCTGCTTTCTGATCAGCTCTACCTGGTCGTCAATAAAGTTCTTCATGTTCCAGTTAGCTTCTGCTGCACAATCGCCGAACACGAAATTCTTCAGTTCTTCCTCAGAAGGAAGCTCTGCGTACTGCTTTTCACAATGAGAACCGGGATAGTCCACAGAAATAATGGGATAACCGCAGGAATACAGCTCCGGACGAACTTCGACAGCTGCTCCGTCCACGATTCTGTTTTCACCACCATTTAAGATAATACCTTTTACATTATCAAGATTCTTCAGTTCTTCCACGGTGATATCATGGGGATGAATCTCGCTGTACACTCCAAGTGCACGGATCTGACGCGCCAGAACAGTATTTTCAGTGCTGCCCAGGTCCAGAATTACAATCATGTCTTGTTTCATCTTCTTATCCTCGCTTTACTTTGCATCATAGCAGCGCGTGCTATGTAAAATTTTCCTATGTGTCTATTGTATTATACCTTTGTCCTTTTCGCAACTAAAAATACATTAAATTGCACAAAATGACTCTTATTGTAGATTTTTTTCCAAATTAATATTTTCAGATGACAAAAACTGTGATAAAGTAGTAATGTCAAAAGACAATCATGTATCTATACTAAAGGAGATCAGATAATGAAAAAAATCTATGAAGGCAAGACAAAAGACGTATTCAGCCTTGATAATGGCAATGTAATGCTGAAATTTAAAGATGACTGTACCGGCAAGGATGGCGTATTCGATCCCGGTGAGAACAGTGTGGGACTGACTATCGAAGGTATCGGTAAGGCCAACCTGCAGACCTCTATCCACTACTTTGAGCTGTTAAAGGAAGCCGGCATCAAGACTCATTATGTAAGCGCTGATGTTGAGAACGCTACCATGGAAGTACTTCCTGCAACCGTATTCGGTCACGGTCTGGAAGTTATCTGCCGTCTGGTTGCTACCGGCAGCTTCATCCGCAGATATGGCGAGTATATTCAGGACGGAACCGTTCTGGAAGGCGGATATGTAGAGTGTACCTTTAAGAATGATGCACTGGGCGATCCTCTTGTAACCGGCGAAGGTCTGGCTGCATTGGGCATCATGACTCCTGCTATGTTCGAAAGCATGAAGGAGCAGACCCTGAAGATCACCAAGATCGTAGCTGATGATCTGAAATCTATCGGCCTTGATCTGTGGGATATCAAGTTCGAGTTCGGTTACAACAATAACGAAGTTATCCTGATTGACGAAATTGCTTCCGGCAATATGCGTGTATACAAGGATGGCAAGATTGTTGAGCCCGTAGAACTGACCAAACTGATTCTGAACAGATAATCGCCATTTTTCTACATAAACTTATAAAACCAGGCCGGCAGGTTTCCTTTGATCCTCTGCCAGCCTGTTTTTTATATTACTCCAAAATTTATATCTTACTCTTAAGTATCGCCACAAATCCTCTCAATATGGATGTAACAAAAGCCCAGCCTGCGGACTCTGCAGCACTGAGATACCCGGCTCCCACAATGTTAAATCCTGCAAAAAGGAAACCAACAAAATAAAGCTTTACTCCTTCCGCAGCATAGGAAGCCAGCTGATGATTACGCTCACTGTTAAATACTTCCACAATAATATCTGCCCACAGATTTGTAATCACTATGATCAACACCGATAATATCAAAGAGGTAATCACAGCAAGCTTAAGCGTCTTGCGTACCGCCTTGTGATCTCCTTTTCCATGATAATCGCTGATTAGCGGCTGCGATCCCTGTGACACACCGTTGTAAAAAGCTGTTGCCACAATAGCAGTATTGGCCACGATGCCAAATCAGAATCCCAACATCTGCACTACAAATACCACTGCTGCCGCGCCTACCGCTACCGTCAGCAGCCCTTTCTTGAAATAAGCCAACAGTACTGCTGCTACGCAGCCTGCTACTGCGCTTATCTGAGACCCCGTACTGGAGAAAATAGCAGGGAAAGTCATGGCTGCAAGCACTGCGTAAGGCACATAATAAAGAAAGGACCGAATCCTCACATTCGTGATCTTTTTGCGGAATATGACCATGGGGAGCATACGAATCAGATAAGTAGTAAGAGCCATTACCGCAATTCCTAAGATAATATATCCTGTTTTCATCTGCAGGCAGCCTCCTTCTCTTCTTTAATATCGTTTGCTTCTTTGACATTACTTACTTCTTCCGCGCTATTCGCTTCTTCCGGCCCAATCGGGAACAACCATGCCGCAATTCCACTGACAAGCAACGTAATCAATATGATAGACCAGCCGCCGGAAATATTTTTCAATAACGGCAAATAATTAAATGACAGACTTGCAGCAATCGCCATGATGATTGTTATCATAATACTCTTATTTTCTCTGGCCGGCGGGATGATAATCGCAATGAACATTCCATATAAGGCAATGCCCATGGCATTGGTAAGCGCCGTAGGCATAAAGGAAGCCGCCACAGCGCCGAAAAGGGTTCCCCCGGTCCAGCCCAGCACCGGTGTAAGAATCAGTCCCGCCATATATGAACCGGTCAGATCACCTTTATGCTGCATGGATACTGCAAAAACCTCATCTGTAATCCCATAGGAAATAGCCAGCCTGTGCCTGATTCTCATATCTTTATGAACTTTCTGGGATACAGACAGTGACATAAGAAAATATCTGATATTAATGATCAATGTGGTCATTGCCAGCTCTACCATAGTTCCCTGTGCAATTAAAATATTGATTCCTGCAAACTGCCCTGCGCTGGTCACATTGAACAGTGAAATCGCAACTGCCGACCATACCGGGAGTCCTGACAGAACAGCGGTCAGACCAAATGCCATGGATACGGAAAAGTATCCCAGACAGATGGGGATTCCGTCTTTTGTGCCCTGTAAAAATTCCTGCTTCTTCATTCGTGTTTTCCTCGTTTTCTAACATGATACATCAGACAATATATCACAGAATGAAAGAAAAATCCAGTGTATACACATTATTCTGTTCCTTCTTTCACTGTTTGCAAATACTCAAAGAAATCATCTGCTTTTTTTCCGCTGTGCCGATTCTTTCAGGCTTCAGATTTTACTGATAATACATGGTCATCTTCGGTTACGTAGAACATGGTCTCATTACCTATATCTATTGTACCGTTTTTACTATTTTGGGGAAAATCCCTTTTCTGAATTGAGCAACTATGTTAATATGAACAGTATAAGCACACTGAAATTTGTGGAGGCTTATATGAATAAAATGAGGCTTTCTTGAATATAGGTATACGGTAAACTGGGAAAAATAGAGTTTTTATCCGTTGGTATCACTTAAAACGGTGGTTTTCGTCGGATAAAACTAAAAAATAATGTTATTATCCGCTAGCGTTGCTACAAAATGGCAAAATGGACATTCTTGGCATGAAAAATATCCATAATTTAACGTCATGTACATCCAAAGTTCAGAAAGAATCATAAAAATGATACATCACTTATAACTCAAAAAGGAGACAATAATATGAATACTTACACTGATTACATGTTAGAACAGACCACGAAAATCCTCGCCATCGACAGTCCCTCCGGCTTTACCTCCCGGGCAGCCGAATACGTGATGGAAGAATATCGCAAACTGGGATTCGTACCTCAGATGACCAACAAGGGCGGCATCCTTGTCTGTGTAAACGAAGGCCGCACGGAAAATGATGCCGTGCTTCTTGCATCTCACATCGATACCTTAGGCGGCATGGTATGTGATATCACCTCAAGCGGACGCCTTATGCTGACTCGCCTGGGTGGTCTGGATGCCAATAATACGGAAACGGAAAACTGCCGGATTTATACCCGGGACGGTCGGATTTACACCGGTACTTTCCAGCTGAAAAACGCTTCCATTCATGTCAATGGCAATTACAGCGACACTTCCCGTTCTTTTGAAACAATGGAAGTGCTTCTGGATGAACTTGTGGAAAGTAAAGAAGATGTGCTGGGTCTAGGCATCCTGCCCGGTGACATCGTATGCTTTGAGCCCCGTACGGTTGTGACACCATCAGGCTATATCAAGAGCCGTTTTCTGGATGACAAATTAAGCGTAGGCATCCTTTTGGGCTACGCTAAATATCTGAAGGAAAACAATATCACGACCGAAAGAAAGATTTATCACCACATCACCGTATTTGAAGAAGTAGGACATGGTGCCTCCGCTTCTGTACCTGCAGATGTCACAGAAATCCTTGTTGTAGATATGGGATGCGTGGGCGATGGTCTCGGCTGTAAGGAGACACAGGTATCCATCTGTGCCAAGGATTCCAGTGGTCCTTATCACTATGATGTAGTTACCGGGCTGATCAATGCTGCCAAATCCGCGAACCTTGACTTTGCAGTGGATGTTTATCCTCACTACAGTTCTGATGCAGGAACTGCTCTGCGTGCCGGGAATGACTGCCGTTACGGCCTCATCGGCGCAGGTGTGTACGCTTCCCACGGCTATGAGCGCAGTCACGTGAAGGGCGTTGAGAATACCTGGGGATTGCTGAAAGCTTATCTTGGATAATTCAGGAACCGCTATCCTGCCAAAAAGAGAGCCTGTAGCAGGGCTCTCTTCTTTTGTGCAACCAATTTAAAAATATGAAATGGGCATGACCACCGCCATTCCCCATATCATTTTATTACAGAGCTTGCACTTCCCTTTGCTTTTTCTCCTGTCACAGTAATTTCTTCTATTTCCAGAAGATTTTTAAAGGAATCTATTTTATAGTCAGACCTTTCATAATTGGTCGCATCACCAATTGCAATTGCAAGCATGTTTCCAGCTTTGGCAGCATCAATTCCGGCATATGCATCCTCAACTACCGCACACTCTTCTGGATGTAATCCCAGAAATTCAGCAGCTTTTAAAAACACTTCCGCATCCGGTTTTGAATTGGTAATATTCGTCCCATCGGAAATTGCATCAAAAGCGTCCGTTAACCCTACCTGAGACAAAATGAATTTTGCGTTTTTGCTGGAAGAACCGAGTGACAGACGATAGCCTCGTGCTCTTAATTCTGCCAATGTATCCCTTACTTCCCGGGTAACATCCTCCGGAGACATTTTCTTCAGGAGTTCTTTATATATCTCATTCTTTTCTTCTGCCATAGCAGCCTTCTGTTCTTCTGTAAGTGGAGCACCAGTATATCTTTCCAGAATAATTTCCAGACTTTCTCTTCTGCTTACCCCCCTTAAACGATTGTTAATTTCTTCATCAAAATAAATACCGTTTTTGTCTGCTATCTGTTTCCATGCCTGGAAGTGAAATTTATCGGTAAATACAATGACACCATCTGTCCGCCACACATACGAACACCGGCAAATCCCAGCACACAACATTGCCAGATACCACCAAGTGATGCTGCATGAATCCCATGATCACTTGAATCCATCTGTGGACCCAAATCAATCGCTCTTGCCCCTTCAAAAAGCTGATAAGCTTTATCCTGCTCACCACAATCAGCAGCCAGCATGGAATAGGCACACAAACTCAGAGAAGACTCATGAACACAAAACGGTTCATAATACGCAAGGCTCTCTCTCTTCACTTCGTTACTGAATAATTCCTCCAATAACAGGAACAAATTCATGACATCTGCCTGTTTGGATACCTTTAACCCTACATATTCAGGGTACGGATAGTCTTTTCTAAGCTTCCGTTCTCCCCTTCTATAAATGCTCAGATCCACTTCAGGTAAAGAAAGATAAGTATCATCCTGTGGCAGAATATGGTTCTCATTCGCCTTAGGAAGTACCAGTTTATCTTTTCTTTCCTTCCACCCTGCATCTCTATTCTCAAGATTTAGCTTCCTGTCCAGCCTTTTGTAATCCTCCGGGAATTCTCTTTGTAATCGTTCTTTCCAGGAAAGGGCCAGGCGTAAGTTCAAATGAGCCAGATAATTAGTGAAGGCATTATTATTGGCATGATGTGTAAACTCATCCGGTCCTATGACATCACAAATTTCATAACGATCCTTATCTGGTCTGTATTCCAGCCTGGACTTCCAGAATTGTGCTGTTTCAAATAAAATCTCACAGCCGCATTGACGCATAAACCCTATATCGTGGGTAATCTCATAGTAATAATACACTCCATAAGCCACATCAGCAGTAACATGAATCTCATACTGTGAAAAACGTGCTTCCGGACATGTATCTCCATCTGTAATCCATGCTGCTTCCCATGGATACATCGCACCTTCATAACCATTTTCTCGTGCTTTTCTTCTGGCACTGTCCAGACAAAGGAAGCGGTATTCCAGCAACGAACGGGCACCGGCAGGATCTTCCCACACAAAATATGGAAGCATATAAATTTCTGTATCCCAGAAGGTATGTCCGAGATACCCTTTTCCGGACAACCCTTTCGCACCTATATTCATACGGTTATCATGAACCGGTGCCATTACAGTCAAATGATATATCGCGAATCTTAATGCAAGCTGGTCGAAATCTGCATCTCCTGAAATGATAACATCCTTCTCCTGCCATAATCGTTCCCAACAGTCCTTGGAAATTTGCCATGTTTTTTCATAACCTATCTTGCAGACTATTTCCATTTTTTCTTTTTCATGCTGCAGTAGAAGTTCTCTTGACGACTTACCGGATCTCATATCCATAAATTCTATATCTTTGTCCCTGGTAGTTGCCACTCTGCTCAATTTCTCCAGTAACAGTTCATCGCCTTCCTCCAGTAGTGCCCGGCAGGAAGACATAACCTGTTCTTTCCCCGATCGAATGGTCATTTCTATCGCTTCTTTTTCGTCACTACAACCCTTTTTCCAAGCTTTAACAACAGAACTTGTCACAAAAGTAATATCACTTTCATGGGTAGTTTCTGCATACTGCATGATTCCATCCTGCACATAGCCCTGCATAGCAATAAAATGCAGCTCTCCATGCTCTCCACCCTGTATACCACTTTGCAGACCAATCTCAGTCCTGCCCTTTAGCACTTTAACAGATACCCTCTGTCCCAGCACATGTCGCTCCTCCAAAGAGACAAATCGCTCTGAAGCAAACTCTATACACAGCCCCTCTCTCGGTATCCATACAAATCTTCTGCACAACAAACCATTATACAGCGTCAGACTCCGTTCATAGTCCTGCACATTTTCCTCTGTCAATTCCAGTGGAATTCCGTCAGCAGTCAAAGACAATGCTGTAATATCTGCTGCTTTGGGGAGCTCCGTAGTGTTTTTTGCTTCCATCCTGTCAAAGGTACCCGCCACAAGGGTATAGCGTATATTTTTGCTGTACTCTTCCTCTACTGCTGCACGTACTCCCATATATCCATTTCCCTGACACATAATAGATTCATATTTGCGAACATTTTCCTGCCAAAAATCGCTTTCTTTTATTGTCCAGTTTTTCATATTTATTTCATTTTTCATTTTTCAACCCCTGTTAAAATTCCGCCATTGCAGTAACTGCTTTGGCGGAATTTCCACTTAACCTTTTAATGCTCCCATCATAATACCTTTCTTGAATGACTTCTGTACTAACAGATAACCGATCAACATAGGTAGTGTGGAAACTACAATGATTGCATACTTCAGACTTTCGTACAACATAGTATCCTGCACACTATTTCCACTGGCCATATCCTCCATGCTTCCTAATACCAAGATTCTTCTTAAGAATACCTGTAATGGCATCAATTCATCATCTGAAAGATATAGCAATGCACTAAAATATGCATTCCAATGTCCCGGCATATAATAAATCGTCAACACGCCCAGAATCGGTGTAGATAGTGGCAGAACGATTTTCCTTAAAACCTGAAATTCTGTCGCGCCTTCGATGTAAGCAGCTTCCAGCAATTGTGGCGATACAGAGTGGATAAAATAGTTCCGCATGATAATGAAGTTGGTAGCACTGATGGCGGACGGGATAAACATAACCCATGGCGTATTCAGTAAATGCAGACTATTTAGATTCAGATAAACAGGAATCATACCACCTCCAAAGAACATGGTAAAGGTAATCATCATGGTAAGAAAATTCCTTCCCCTCAAATCGCTCTTTGATAATGGATAAGCTGCACAGATTGTCAGTATCATATTATAAAAGGACTTATATAATATACGAGTACTTTTGAAATATAAGGAGAAAAAATGAAGAAGCTAGTTGACCGTTTTCCAATAACCCCAATTACGGCAAATGATATCATCCCCGTCCGCGCAGGATACCAGAAATGTTCCCCCGGCTATAGCTTTGGTCCCACATGCCGCGACAGCTTTACGATTCAGTATGTGTTCAGCGGTTGCGGTACCGTCTATAAAAATAACCACAGCATTAAGGCACACGGCGGCGAATCCTTTATTTTACGTCCGGGAGAAAACTTTCGGATAGAAGCCGATATATTAGACCCCTGGTCTTATATATGGGTGGGTTTCCGCACTTCTTTGATCCTGCCCGAACTGTACTTGCAAGATGTGTTTCCAGCAAAGAATCTGGAAAATCTTTTTCTTGAAATCGCAAACTGTAATAAACTGGAAAATCGTCCTTTGGAACCTCTGCTTCTTTCTTACATATGGAAGTTGATTTTTCGTTTAAAACAGTTTAATACCATATCCAATAAAAAGTATAAAAAAGCTGAAGACTATGTAGACCAGGTATGTCTACTGATTTCTCATCACTATGCCGCTATGAATATCAATCAGCTTGCAAATGAACTTCAATTAGATCGCTGCTATCTAAGCCGTATTTTCAAGCAGCGCACCGGACTTTCCATCAAGACCTATCTGACTAATGTCCGACTTCAGGCAGCACGGAATTTGCTTTTGCAAAATTATACTGTTACCGAAACAAGTACTATGGTAGGATATGCAGATATTGCCAGTTTTTCCAGAGCCTTTAAGGCTTACTATAAGTTTTCTCCTACGCAATATGTTCAGCTAAATACACAAAGCCTAACTCCAGATGCTACAGATGCAACACAAATTTCTTAAATAATCAGAAAACAAGGAGGTGCCTCACAAGTCATTTCTTGACTTGTGAGACACCTCCTCACCTTGCAGCACCGTTATCCAATCATATCCTGACCTTTTCTGATCAAAGTATAGCATGCATTTCCATCCAGCTGAATTCTACTCTCGCCCCGGACATCCTGTGAAGAAGCCGCTGCATAGATGATATATTCACCCATTTCTACTACCCAACGATTCAACATGACATTGTAATATGCAAAATCTTCCATATCCAGCGATATCTCTACTGCAATTGTTTCTCCTGCCTTTACAAATACTTTTCGGAAAGCCTTCAACTCTTTTACAGGCCGCTTCACGCTGGAATCGCAGCTTCCTACATAAATCTGAACCACTTCACTTCCATCCGTTTCCCCGGTATTGCTTATTTGAAGGCTCACCAGAACAGAATCTCCCTGTACCTGTGTCTTAAGCTCACTGTATTCAAATTTACTATAAGACAGACCATGCCCAAATGGATAAACGATTTCCTCCGGATGCTTATCATAGTAGCGATATCCCACATCACCCTTCTCACGGTATTCCACCACATTCCCTTCTCCGGGATAGTCCAAATCTGTACGCACTCCTTTGGGGAATGTCTCCGGAAGCTTACCGGAAGGATTCACCTGACCGGTCAGTACATCTGCAATGGCTTTTCCGGCGCCTTCTCCTGCAAGCCACATCTGCACAATTCCGTATACACGGTTACGCCACTCGCCCAATACCATGGCACTGCCCGTCTGCATCACTACGATCACTTTTTTACCAATATCACATGCCATTTCGATAAATTTCTCATAGTTCGGATTGAATCTTGCTGAGCGTCTGTCAAAGCACTCCGTATCTTCAGAAACCATAGAACCGATAAACATAATTACCACATCAGAATCCTTGATAAAACTCTGAAACTCACCACGTTTAGGCCACAACATAGTATCTGAATATTCCCGCTTCCGGTACATCTCCTTATATTGGATTTCTACATCATCGCCGAGATTTTTCTTAAGCTCTGTCAAAGGACTGTCTATATATTCCGGCCAAACATTCACTTCTGCGCTGCCCTGTCCGCAGATATTAGGGCTGTCGGCAAATTCTCCGATCACAGCTATCTTGTGATATTTTTCCTTCGTTATCGGTAAAATATCCTGCGCATTTTTCAAAAGTACGATTCCTGCAGATGCAATTTTCCGGGCAATTTCATGCTGCTTCTTTCTGTCATAGGTGGTACGTTCCGGTTTTTCTTTGGTGACAAAACGAAGCATTCTCAGGACTGCCTGATCGATTTCCTCCATTTTCACTTTGCCCTGCTCCAAAGCAGATTTCAATTCTTCCACAATATGAGCATTGCGCGGCATCTGAAGATCCAGCCCCGCTGCAATCGCATTCCCGATATTATGTACGGCACCCCAGTCAGAAATCACAAATCCCTCATAATTCCAGTCATCTCTAAGTACATCTGTCAGTAAGAATCTGTTTTCGGAACACCAGATGGAATGCACTCTGTTGTATGCGCACATTACGCTTACCGGCTTTGATTTTTTGACCGCGATCTCAAATCCTTTCAGATAGATCTCACGGAGCGAACGCATGTCCACATCCACGTTTACGTTAATTCTGTTGTCTTCCTGATTGTTACAGGCAAAGTGCTTAAGGCTGGTACCGACACCTTTATCCTGCATACCATTGATATAGGCTGCCCCAAGATTGCCTGCCACCACAGGATCCTCTGAAAAATATTCAAAATTTCTCCCGCAAAGAATATGGCGCTTGATATTGATACCGGGGGCAAGCAGCATGGAAATCTCTCTCTCGATACATTCCTCTGCCAGAGCTTCTCCCAGCTCATAAGTCAGATCCACATCCCATGTGGCACCCACACTGCACAGATTGGGAAAACTGGTGCAATTCTCTTCCATATCAGTACGCACACCATGAGGCCCGTCCGCCATTTTTTTCGGGGGGATTCCCAATCGCTCTATGCCATACGTACTCATACGTCCGGCTCCTGTCAGCAAAAGCACCTTTTCTTCAAATGTCATTTCCTGTAAAATTTCATGAATCGTCATCTTTACCTCCTGCGTCTGCCGGTCTGCTCAAGAAATTGTCTGCATGGAAGCAGGAAATCCGTCTGAATGATGTCATAGCCTTTATCGGCAATCCAGCCCCATCCTTTTTCCGGGTTCTCCACCAGCGAAATATCATCATTATGTCCGGCAGCTAATTCATCCTTATAATTATACACGATTCCGTTTGCCCACACAAGCATTTCATCACTGTGCATACGATTAATATATTCCTTTTGCGCTACAGGAGCAGTTTCTTTTGCAAAAACCACTTCTACTCCGACGTAATTGATATTACGTTTCCGAATCTCCTCGTAGGTGGTATCCTCATCTTTCACAATGGCCATATAAGGAAGATCCGGAGCATATTTTTCCACATCATCAAGATATTTAGGCTTATTTGATGTTTTGATAATGACCTGATCTTCCATATGTAGCTTTCGCACCAGTGCAGCAATCTCTTCGGGATGTTCCCAGAACTTGTCGATATTCACGATACATTTATCCTTAAGCATAGTCAAAGCATCCTCCAGACACATAATATGCTGGTCGGTGCGAGTCAGATCACAATTGGAAAGATAAAATTTCTTCACCACAGAGGCAGGATAATTCTTGATAGAATCCATCAGACGCAGATGTACCTTCTCCATACCGGGGTGCTGAATGAAAAGCTCTCCGTCAAGGCTGCTTTCCACATCCAGTTCAATGATATCAGCTCCCTGATTTAATGCAATCTGAAAAGCCTGCCGTGAATTACAGGGAATATTTCCGCCTGCAACACCTCTGTGGGCTGCTAATAAAATCTTTTTCTCTTTTGCCTGATCAAATAATTTCATCTTAGAACCTCTTTTCTCCCATTTTCTGTGACTTAATATACTGCTGCGGAGTCACTCCCACATGCTTTACAAATGCTCTCCGGAAAGTAACCTCATTTTCATATCCGCATTTACGCGCTACATCCATCATATCAAAGTTCCCTTCATCGATCAGCCGTTTGGCCGCCTCCACCCTCATCCTGTGAAGATAATCAATGAAATTCATATTAACCGTCTCTTTAAACAGCTTGGATACTGTTGGTCTGGACACTCCGAAATGATCTGCAATATCCTGCTGAGACAATCCTGAAGACATATAATGCTGCTCCACATATTCCACTAGGCTGCTTCCTATCGTCAGGAAACGGTGACTTCTGTTATAAGCATTTATAATCTCGCGCAGCCGTTCTTCCAAAAAGTCCCACAAACCTTCCATATCCTGAGTCTCTCTCATTTCCTGATATCCAAGTATCTTTTCATTCCATACCAGATTTAGCTCCAACGCATATCGGCAGAAGGTCTCATAAATCAAACCGATGACTTTGCATTCCACTTCCGGCATCAATTTACATGCCGTATTCTCTTCCCTTATCTGATCCAAAACTAACGCTGCTTCCTGGAAATTTGCCAACTGCAGGCATTTTATCAGCTTCACTTCCACATCAAAAGGATAAAAATAAGTAAGCTGTTTTTCTTCAATTCTATTGTGAGCGAACTTTGCTTTGATTTCTTTATAAGATTTGTGTATTCCTTTAAATCCTTCGTAAGGCTCTCCAATATAGAATTCTGCATCCTGTTCCTCCAGATATTCTTTCACATGCTCACTGATTCTCTCACTCTGTATGATAAGCTTCTGTTCGCTGCCCACATATCCCATGATAAGCAGTAAACAGCCTTCCATATAGGATACCACCGCAGTAATGCCCTGATAATAACAGTCTATCTGCAGTTTCAGTGAAATATCCATCACGGGCTTGCGTTTTTCGCTATCAGACATAATATCGGCAAATGCTATGACCTGATATGTCATGCTATCAGAAAAACCCGTATGAAATTTCTGAACATATTCCCCTATCTTTTCTTCGTCATAAGTTCCCTTCAATAAGCTTGTAAAAAAACTGTTCTGGCCAATCATATAGTACTGATTTGCCAGTTCCTCCATTCCTTCCTTTTGATTCTGAAGATCCAGAAAAATATTTTCCAGACCCTCCAGTCCATGAAAACGTTCCTGCACATTTACTCCGAACCGTTCCAACAATGCACCGATAGGTCTGTATGTCAGCCTGGCCAGCATATAGGATACCACAACCGCCGCAATCATAAGAAACAGGCATCCTAAAACAATATATATTACATTTACAAAGGTATCCTGATAGAAAGATGAGCCCACTTTGAATCGATATTCCCATTGATACAACGTGGAAGGCAGTGTGATGTCAAACTGCTCGCTGCCCTTTACATTACTCTTTTGATAAGAGAATATTACTTCATTATCATAACAAATTTGAAAATCTTCAGCATCTACAAGATTCGTCTCTATATATTTGACAAACTGCTTTGCATCTACCAGGACAAAAAGTACCATTCTGGAGGATTGGTCATAATCTATTTGTTTTAAAATGCAGAAATCCCCGCTACTATTCTCAGATTCACTACATGAGAATAATACCTGGGCACCATATTTTCCCTCCAGTTTTTCTTTTACCGTATCCAGCAGATTACTGTCCAATTCTATGAACTTAAAGTATCTCTCGCATTCCCAGATTTCCTTTCTGTCTACCGCCAGATTCCTCTTGGGAAACAAGACAGCAGTAGATTTTGCAATCCGCAAAATATCATTGAAAACACCTAATTCCTTTAAGATTTCCTTCTTTTTAAAGTAATCCACTTTGGAATTCAATATCTCCGATTGCGATGCCAAATAAGGAGACCAGCTGGAGGCGCCCACATGGGTCGCCACCAGCTCTATTGTGCTGAATTTATCATCTATGATCTGTGTCATCAGTTCTGCGGAAGCTTGCGCTTCCTGCAGAACCATTTCCTTGTTCTCCATCTGTTTTTGATAGATAAAAGTAATGTACAATAGCAGAATCAAGATCGTCATTATCGATATGTATATCAAAAAAGTATCTCTGAAAAATCGATTCTTAAAGTAATTCAGCATAGTCATCCTTCACTTTCATCTACTATTATTTATTAGCACGGTCGTAACGATTCTGGGATATCTCGATGAGTTCGTCCAGACCAAGCTCCTTCATCTCAGCAATGTAGGTATCCCAATCATCCATAGATGACTGTCCCATAATCAGCTTTGTCAGGAGTTCCTTATAATAAGTATCCAGATCTGCTCTTAAGTCAGCACTTCTCTGAGTCTCATCTTCTGTTGCAACTGCCAGACTTGCAGACGGAGTCATCCGGGTAAATACATAATTCTCTGAATTTTCATAAATATCTTTGATGACATTTGCCTTATCTGAATACCCTGATCCTTCGTAACCGACAGAATAACCGGCTTCTACTACAGTAGCAAGCTCCTGAGCACGGTCAACAATCTCAAGTCTGGGCAGAATCGCATTGTTAGTCCACAAGGCAGGCAGGTTGGAAATCAACTGTACTTCACTGATTTCACTGTCAGTAATCTTCACCTTCACACCGTCTACTACTTTGTAGGAATAACCTTCAATACCATACTCTGTTAAAGTACTGAATTCTTCGCTGCAGAGATAATCCAATAATCTTCCAACTGCTTCCTTATTTGCCTGTGAAGTAAATGCAACTTCATAGCTGGAATTCTTCTGAATACCGTCCTGAATGCTTATTACAGGACTTACACCTGTTTCAGGATCACAGTTAATACCTACATAATTAGCACCAGCCTGTCCTTCGGATACAACAACTGCAGCTTCTTCATAAGTTCCGGCCCACCATGAGCAGATCAAAGCCAGTCTATTCTCAACCTTATTCTCTGTTCCGGATTCTGCAGTGTCCAAAAGGCCTGCGTCATACAACTTTTTCATAAAGTTGATGTAATCTTTGATACCATCCTGATACCAAGGTGAAGTAACTACTCCAGACTCATAATCTGTAAAGCATACGAGATCTGTTCCCAATCCGAACATCTGTGCAATTCCGTTATAGAAACTGCTGAGAGAAGCTCTTGTCAGTTCATCTTTAGCACCATTACCGTTGGCATCCTTCTCCTGGAAAGCAAGTAATGCATCATACAGCTCATCAGTAGTCTCAGGCATCTCGATGTTCAGCTTGTCCAGCCAGTCCTTACGGATCATAGCACCTTTCACACTGCCCCATGATTCTCCCTGATAATCACCGATGGTGATAGGAGACAGCCAGTAAATATTACCGTCTTCCATTGTGTTAAGCTCTAAAACTGCTCCGTCACCGGTAGTGTAAAATTCTTTTGTAGCCTCTTCTGAATAAGTATCCCAAATCTCATTGACAGGAACAAGTACTCCCTGTTTGATCAGATTCATTCTTGTTTTGGAATCTACACCGTGGATATTAACCATGTCACAATCAAGACCTGCTGCAATCTGTGTCTGAATAACAGTTGCATACTGGTCTTCTGCAATCAGGTCAAGCTCCAGCTGAATGCCTCTCTCAGCAAGATCGGATGTCAACTGCTGCCATATTTTACTGTCACCGTTTACCCAGTCAGACAAATATACCGTATTACCGGCATTATCTGTTCCCGCACGGTCAACACCCAGAATTCTTATGGTGTCCAACTCCTTGGTCTCTTCTTTCACGGATTCACTTGCGGAACCAACTTCTGTTTTCTCGGCAGAGGTGCTCTTGTCTTCTGAATCTTTTGCACCACAGCCTGCCAAACTTCCCATTACCATTGTCGCTGCTAATAAAGCAGCCCAAATTCTCTTTTTCTGCATAATAACCTCCTAGATATATAATATATTATTTCTCTGTAAAAGGCCAGAGATAAACCTTCATGTAGTAATATTTCTATTCCTTCAGTGACCCCATTACCATACCTTTCACAAAATACCTCTGGAAGAAAGGATATGCAAACAAAACGGGAAGGGTCGTAAAGATAATCATGGCATATTGCAGCTGTGCATTAGACAGCTCTCTGGCTGCAGCTTCTTTTGCTGCTGCAGGATCCATAGCCTGTGTCACGGTTCGCGTTGATTCTACCAAGATCCTTCTCAGATGCATCTGTAAAGGCTGCCAGTCTGTATGTGGCAGGTACAGCATCGCTTTGAACCAGCTGTTCCACGTAGCCACTATGGTATAAACTGCAATTACCGCAAAAATCGGTTTACCCAGCGGAACGAATATCTTCACCAATATCTGTAAAATGCCTGCTCCGTCAATCTTAGCCGCCTCTGACAAGGAATCCGGTATTGACCGGAAATAAGACCTTACCAAAATAATGTTCCAGATAGAAAAAGCAGCCGGTATAATCTGTGACAAAGGACTGTCATACAATCCCAATTTTACAATCAGCAAAAAGGAAGGAATCATTCCACCGCCAAAATACATAGGTATCAATAAAAACATGGTGAGAAACTTTCTGCCGATCAGTTTCTTATAATTAAGTCCAAATGCAACCGTCGTACTGGTAATTACCATGAGTATGGTATTGGCGATTACATACAAAAAAGTATTTGCATAAGCCCGCCACATTTTCGAATCTGTTACCAGGACCTCGTATGCTCCCAGATTAAATCCTTTCGGAATCGTATATACCTTCATTGTTGCAGCATACTGCGGCTCACTGAGTGACAAAATAAGTACATAATACATTGGATACACTGTAATAAAAGCCATCAGAGCAGCTAACAGGTACAATATTACGGTGACTGCACGATTACCTTCTTTTATCTTACTCTTATATTGATTTCTATTTTTCATATCGCACCTTCCTACCAGAGACCAACGCCAGCCAATTTATTACTTATTTTATTTGCCACATACGTAATTGCAAATCCAATTAACGAAGTAAATACTCCGGCTGCCGTGGTATAACTGTATTGTCCTTCCAGAATACCAAGTCTGTATGTATAGGTTCCGATAACATCTGCCACATCATAGGTAGCAGGTGTATAGAAAAGAAGGATCAGATCTGTATTCGTCGACAGAATATCTCCAACCGTTTTAATCAAATTAATTGCAATTACCGCTTTCAATCCGGGCAATGTTACATGCCATACCTGCTGCCACCTGTTGGCACCATCCAATTTGGCAGCTTCATACAATCCAGGATCAATAGATGAAATTATGGAACAATAAAGAATACTTCCGAATCCGAATCCCTTCCACACATTGGTGAATGTGTATATCCAAGGAAATGCACCGGAATTCGTACGGTAATTCTCCCTTGCAAATCCAAAAACTGAAAGCAAGCTGGTAATCAGACCATCCGTATCAACAAAGGAAATCACCATACCTGCAACGACTACAGTGGAGATAAAATAGGGCATGTAGCTGGCAGTCTGAATGAATTTCTTGTACCTCAGATGCTTGATCTGATCAAGAAGCAGTGCAAACAGAATCGGTGCGGTGAATCCAAAAATCAGATTTAAAATACTGAGCACCAACGTATTCTTTAATAATCTGGTAAAATAATGTCCTGTAATAAACTGCTTGAACCATTTTAAGCCTACCCAGTCCACATCTTTTCCAATGAAAGACGATCCAGGCACATAGTCCTGAAAAGCAATGATGATCCCATACAGTGGCACGTAACAGAATATCAGAATCAGTAATAGTGTAGGAAGCATCAGTGCATAAACCTGAAGATTCTCTTTAACAATCCCTTCGCCATACTTCTTCTTTTGCTTCGTTCCTGATTCGCCTTTCATGTTATGAATCTTACGAAACATAAATAACAATCCTCCTTTTCTTTGCTTTTGCTAACACAAGTATAAGGTTGTCATTCCCTTTATTTCAATTGCCAAAATGTTCTGCGGAAGTCAAAATGTTCCTACCCTGTACAAAAAGAGCAGGAACACTTTGTTCCAAAAAGAACTATTTTTTCTTAAGGTAAAACCGTCTTTACATTCATCGCTAAAAGTAAAATGGACCTTACACTAATCGCTTAATGTAAAGTCCATTTCAGGGGATTATCATATATTCAAATATTAGTTAGTTGGCTTATTTTATCTGGCCATGCATTTCCAATAGCCGTAAATTACAGCTGCCACACAACCGACTCCGACTACCTCAATTGCCAGTACCTGCAACACCTCTTCGATAAACAACATCATTGTTCATGCCCTCCTTTAAGGTATCTTTTTCTTTTGCTTCTGCTTTTTCTTTATTTAAATAGAACAGTGGAAGTCCTAAAAATAGGATGCCTCCCAGAATATTACCAATGGTTACCGGAACCAGGTTCCCAAGAAGATAATTCGTGGCATTCAATGCATCTAACTGCTCGCCTCCATATCCGTATTGTTCCATTGCAAGCTCTACATAAGTGGAATTGGTCTTTGCCAGAAGACCTGCCGTAATATAATACATATTAGCTACGCAGTGCTCAAATCCCGCAGTAACAAACAGCATAATGGTAAAGAAGCATGCCAACAACTTTCCGGTAATGTCTTTTGCACAAAGCGCCATCAAAACAGCTGCACATACAAGAATATTACACAGGATACCTGATACAACCGCTTTGGAGAAAGAAATTCCTGCCTTACCTACTGCTACCTTGATCGTATATGCTCCCAGCATTCCGGCTGAGTAATCCAATTGACCGCTCATTGCAATCAATACTGCCAACAAACTGGCGCCGACAAAATTTCCGAAATACACCATTGCCAACACACGTACTACATCTTTTATAGAGTTTTTCCCGGCAGATACACCCATTGCCATGAGACAGTCTCCGGTAAACAACTCTGCACCCAACAGTATTACCATCATAAGTCCAACAGGAAATACAACCGCAGCTGCCAGTCTTGCAAGTCCAACATCAGCAATCGTATGAGCCGCCACACTGCTTGCAGCTGCACCCATGCCAATCATGACTCCTGCCAGGATTGCCTTACCAAACAGACGCTCATTTGTCATCTGTGCCTTTGCCTGACACCCTGCTATATATTTGTCAATTGCTTCCTTCGTTGATAAAAATCCTTCCACTGTCTTCTCCTCTTAATCTATTCACGATTCTTGGTTTCTTTAATTCTTCATTAAAATAGCAGATATCTGTTTTTTATGGAAATATAAATTTAAAAACAGCGCCATATGTTTTCGCATATAGCGCTGTTTTGCCAACTTACCTATTTAGTTATACTTTGCAGCAGCCACTTCCACCTTGGACTCATAGATTTTCTTCTGAAAAAGTTTGTCGTACTCACCAAGCTGATAATCCTGCCTGTAGATCAGCACGTCCTTGTACAGATTGTTCTCCATCTTGCAGGCACGCTGTACCAGACGGTTTTTCTCCAAATAAGAATCCGGAATAGGGGAAACCCACATGTATGTAGTGGGTACATTTGCCAAAAGATCAAATTGACTTCCTCTCTCATAAACATAAATGGTCTTACTCTCCGGAGCTTTTCCTGAAGCTATAGTTTTTCCTGTAGTTTTCGTATGGGGAGCATCGATATCTGCATGGGTAATTTTCACATAGTCCTGCAAATCCTCCACAGTAATAACCGGCTTATATGCTAAAGGATGTTTTATTGACATTACCAATACATACTCAAATTCCCAGATGGTTTCATGCTCCAGCTTATTATTTTTCAGACAGGTTTTAAAATAATCTTCATCCGATTTCTGATACCGGATGATTCCCATATTATATCCACGATCTGTCACATTGGATATGGTCTTCAAAGCATTGGTTTCATTAATAGTGATGTCTATGCCATGATTGATCTGCAGTTCTGATACAAAGGCTGTAAAGCCATTTGCAATATAACTGCCTCTTGGAATAGATATTTTAAATTTCTGATTAGCATCACCGTTTTGTTTCGATATCTTCTCCATCTCAGCAAGCTGTTCCATCATTTTTCGGGCATGATACAGAAACTCGCTCCCCTTCTCTGTGACTTTAATTCCACTGGAAGTTCTGCTGAAAATGGCATATCCCAATTCTTCCTCCAGATCCTTTATCGCTTTGCTTAAGTTCGGCTGTGCCATGTACAGGCTTTGCGCTGCCTGTGTGATAGAACCTGCACGTTCTACCTCTAATGCGTATTTAAAATATAGTGTATTCATTTTTCCTCATTCAATCTGTGCCCCGATTACGTTGGCTGATCGAATTATCTCCTGCAATCGACTAGGCGCTATATGTTCCTCAATATGTTTTCTATATATTAACATGAATTAATAAGTTTTATACTTTAGTTGGGAACAATAGACCTTTTGCCCTCAACATCATTATAATGCATTTTTGCGCCATTTTCCTCTTCTGTAAAAAATGGCAGTTAGTATTGCTCCCAGCACCCAGGAAACAAGCAATGAAATAAACAGACATTCCAACCGGCCGTTCGGGTACGCATCACTCTTCGTCAGATAGACCAGACCATATGCCAGGGGCACGCGTATAATGATCGTCTGTACAATGGAGATCCACATGGGTGTCATCGTATCACCTGCGCCACGCATGACACCTGACAGACTCTGAGTTACTGCGACTGCAATATATCCTGCTGCCAGAATACGCATCATGCTCATGCTAAGTTCTACTAATGATGTTGTATCTGTAAAAATACCCATGAGGTACTTGCCAAAAAGTAATATAGCTCCTGTAATCATGACAGATGTGCCAATTGCCATAACAGTTCCCTGTTTGGCACCTTTTGAAACGCGGTCATATTGGCCTGCTCCCACATTTTGCCCGGCATAAGTAGTCATTGCTGTACCAAATGAAAAGTTGGGTAGCATAGCAAAACCATCCACACGCATAATAATAACATTAGCAGCTATAAACTGTTCTCCAAAACTATTGGTAAGTGCCTGCACCAGAATCATGGCCATGGACATAATAGCCTGTGTGATACCGGAAGGCAGCCCCAAGCGAATGACATTCCACGCGATTTCCTTATCCAGTTTGAAATATTTCAGCTTAAAGTCAAACAAATCTTTCATTTTCATCAGCTTTCGTACACAAAGCACCGCCGATACTGCCTGTGCGATCACTGTTGCCAATGCAACACCGGCAACTCCCATATTTAATTTTGCCACAAAAAGTATATCCAGAACAATGTTCAGTAAGCTTGCCACTACCAGGTACAACAGCGCAGAGACAGAGTCGCCAAGACCTCTCAACACACCGCAGAGAATGTTATAATACGCCAGTCCTGCAATTCCGATAAACAGAATCTGTAAATAAGAGGTGCACCAGTCAAGGATACTCTCAGGCGTATCCAGAAGTATCAGTAACGGCCTTGAAGCAAGTGTGGCAACAATCATAATAAATACAGATGCAATCGCTGTCAGAACGATGCAATTCCCAATAGTCTTGGACAATTCTTCTCTCTTTCTCGCTCCAAAATACTGAGATACCATGATCGTAGCACCTGTACTGATCCCAATGAACAACACAAGCAACAAATTAAAAATGGGACCGGCGCTTCCTACTGCGACAAGGGCATTATCCCCAATATATTTACCAACGACAACACTATCTACTGTGTTGTAAAGCTGCTGGGCAATATTTCCGAGAAGCATCGGGAATGTAAAGAGCAGAATCTTCTCCCACGGTCTTCCATCCGTCATGTCTACTGCTGCAAATAATTTCTTTAAACGTTCCATACTTTTGTCCTAAAAGGCGCTATTTGAAAATTCATATAGCGCCCGTATTCCTATTATTTTTCTTGTTACAGTGCACTCGTCAGCTCAGTCAGGAAAAGCGCCGTAGGCGCGACTTTGCGAATGACACACGTGAACCTCTTGTTTTAGAGGAATCTGTTCTTTTTCACTAAGGAAACAAACTCTTTGTTATTCCTGGTGCGTGAGAACATATCCAGGATCTTGTCCGTTGCTTCATCCGGCTTCAGACCGTTCAGTGCTTTACGCATGATGTTGATAGCTTCCAGCTCGTCCGCATCCAACAGAAGATCCTCTCTTCTGGTGCCGGATTTCTGTAAGTCGATAGCCGGGAAGATACGCTTCTCGGAAAGCTTACGGTCCAGGATCATTTCCATGTTACCGGTACCTTTGAATTCCTCGTATACTACATCGTCCATCTTACTTCCGGTATCTACCAGCGCAGTAGCAAGGATAGTCAGGCTGCCGCCTTCACGCATATTACGTGCCGCACCGAAGAATCTCTTCGGCATATGCAGGGCAGATGGATCCAGACCACCGGACAGCGTACGTCCGCTGGGTGGAACTACCTGGTTGTAAGTACGTGTCAGACGGGTGATACTGTCTATCAGGATAACGACATCTTTCTTATGTTCTACCAATCTCTTGGCACGCTCAATCACCATTTCGGATACTCTCTTATGATGCTCCGGCAATTCGTCGAAAGTAGAATAGATTACTTCCACATTTTCGCCCTGAATAGCCTCACGGATATCGGTAACTTCCTCGGGACGCTCGTCAATCAGAAGGATCAGCATATGCATACGAGGGTTGGTGCGCAGGATGGACTTTGCCACTTCCTTCAACAGAGTGGTCTTACCTGCTTTCGGCGGGGATACAATCATACCACGTTGTCCCTTACCGACAGGGCTAACCAGATCCATAACTCTCATGGCTACGCTACTGCCCGGGGTTTCAAGGTTGATTCTTTCATTGGGGAAAATAGGGGTCATATCCTCGAAGTTCATTCTTCTGGATGCTTCTTCCACAGTATATCCGTTAATGGAACGCACAAACAAAAGGGCACTGAACTTCTCCTGCTGGGTCTTGATTCTCTTATTTCCTTTTAAAATATCACCGGTTTTCAGACCGAAACGTCTGATCTGGCTGGGCGCTACATAGACATCGTTCTCACCGGGCATATAGTTCTCGCAGCGAATAAATCCATAACCGTCCGGCATTACTTCCAGTATACCGCTGGCTTCCACACCACTGTCCAGTTCCTTGGGATACTGGCTCTCATCATATGCCTCCTGAGGACGATAAACTGCACGCTGCTGACGTTCTTCTACTGCCTCACTATTGTCACTCCGCATATCATTTCTATTATCACGCGCAGCATTGTCAGTACGGCTGTTATCATTCTTCTTATAATTATTATAGTTACCGGAATTACTTGCGTAATTATTATTTCTGATGTAATTTCCGTTACCTGATGCTTCGTATCTATTAGAACCACCTTCCACTCTGGAGGCTGACTGACTTTCGTTGCGCACGAAACTGATTCTGGACTCCGGCTTTCTCTGGAATTCCTGATTCACTTTAACTACAGTTCTATTCTGGGCAGGCTTTGTCCCTTCTTCTCTGGCAGGTGCTGCAGCTTTGGGTGCTTCTTCTCTGGCAGGTGCTGCGGACTTAGGTGCTTCCTCCTTAGCAGGTGAAGGCTTTTCACTTTCTGTCTTGCTCTTCTCTTTCTCATCTTCAGCCAACATCAATTCAATCAATGCAGCCTTCTTCATGATAGAGACACCTTTCAAGCCACGTGCTTTTGCAAGTTCTTTCAACTGTACAAGCTGTAGTGATTCATATTTTTCTCTCATTCGGTTCCTCCTGAATATATTAAATGAAAATGAACCCGGCATATGCCATTCATTCAATTAACTTATATAAATAGTAAATTGGGGGTAAGGGTTAATTGTATTCAATCAAGATGTGTCTTGGACGTGTGACCATGACTTCAAGACTCGATTTGTCGTACTGGGGTCATTATAACTCATTTTTTTCCAAATAGCAAGCCCAAAACACTTGCGATGTATCAAATTTTATTATATTATTGATACAGTTCAGTAGAACAATTATTTCACCTGAATCAGAAATACACTATATAATCAGAAAAGAGGATGTCGTCATGACTACAAACGAAAAAGCATTATATCTGCATGAACAATGGAACGGCAAGCTGGAAACCATTTCCAAGACCCCTGTGAAGTCCCGTGAGGATCTGTCTCTGGCTTATACTCCCGGTGTAGCCGAACCCTGTAAAGTCATCGCCCAGGATAAAGAAGCTGCTTATAAATATACAATGAAGGCAAACACGGTAGCGGTAGTTTCCGATGGAAGCGCCGTACTCGGTCTGGGCAATATCGGACCTCATGCTGCCATGCCTGTTATGGAAGGCAAAGCCGTTCTTTTTAAAGAGTTCGGTGGTGTCAATGCAGTGCCGATCTGCCTGGATACTCAGGACACAGAAGAGATCATTAAGGCTGTCACCTGGCTTGCTCCCGGCTTTGGCGGAATCAATCTGGAGGACATCAGCGCTCCCCGCTGTTTTGAAATCGAAGAGCGCCTGAAAGCCACGCTTGATATTCCTGTCTTCCATGATGATCAGCACGGTACCGCCATTGTAGTATTGGCAGGTATCATCAATGCCCTGAAAGTGGTCGGCAAAAAGAAAGAGGATTGTAAAATTGTAGTAAACGGTGCAGGAAGTGCAGGAGTGGCAATTACAAAGCTCCTTCTCACCTACGGTTTTCCCAATATTGTAATGTGTGACAAGGTCGGCATCGTTTCCGGAGCTACTGAAGGACTCAACTGGATGCAGAAGAAAATGGCCGAAGTGACCAACCTGCAGAATGAGACCGGTACTCTGGCTGATGCACTGAAGGGTGCAGATATCTTTATCGGTGTGTCCGCTCCCAATATGGTATCTCCTGAAATGGTCGCTTCCATGAATAAGGATGCCATTCTCTTTGCCATGGCTAACCCCGTTCCCGAGATCATGCCGGACGCAGCCAAGGCAGCCGGTGCCCGCGTAGTGGGAACAGGACGCAGTGACTTCCCTAATCAGGTGAATAACGTAATCGCTTTCCCCGGTATTTTTAAGGGTGCCCTTGAGGGACGTGCCACCCAGATTACCGAGGAAATGAAGTTAGCCGCTGCAGAAGCGATTGCAAGTCTGGTATCTGCAGAAGAATTAAATGAAAATAATATTCTGCCGGAAGCCTTCAATCCTAAGGTCGCAGAACTGGTGGCTGAGGCTGTAAAGTCTCACATTAAACGCTAATGTCAAATAAGGACTGTAAGGTACAGCTGCCGGATAACTGGCTGGGCAAGCCCTACTATTCTCTGGATGCTTACTGCAAATATACGTTTCATCATAAGTGTTATAAAATCGCCCTGGATGCCCATATGACCTGTCCCAACCGGGACGGCACCCTGGACAGTCGGGGCTGTATGTTCTGCAGCGCAGGAGGCAGCGGTGATTTTGCAGTCAGTACCTTGGGACGTACCATAGAGGAACAGCTGAAAGAAGGACTCACTCTTTTTCATGGAAAAAAGACAGGAGAACATTTTATAGCTTATTTTCAGGCTTATACCAACACTTATGCTCCGCTTTCCTATCTGGAGCAGGTTTATACACAGGCATTAGAACACCCTGATATCTGCGGTATCTCCATTGCAACCAGACCGGATTGTCTTGGGGATGATGTACTTTCATTGTTGACTGAACTTATGCAACGCTACCCGGAGAAATTTATCTGGATTGAGCTTGGATTACAGTCCATTCATGAAGCTTCTGCCGCCTTCATTCGCAGAGGTTACGATTTGAATTGTTTTGCAGACAGCTTCTGCAAATTGAAAGAACGCTCCATTCCGGTAATCGTGCATGTCATACTGGGGCTTCCCGGAGAAACACCGGAAGATATGTACGAGACCATTCGTTATCTGAACCACTGCCAGCCTTTTGGCATCAAGTTACAGCTTCTTCATGTGCTGAAAGGAACCGATCTGGCTTCTCTTTATCAACAGGGCAGTTTTGAGACGTTATCCAAGGATGATTATCTTGATATCCTCATCCACTGCCTGGAATTGCTCCGTCCCGAGATCGTTGTCCACAGAGTCACCGGTGACGGGCCGAAAGAACTGACCATTGCTCCGTTATGGAGCCTTCATAAAAGGGATGTGCTGAATTCCCTGCATGCAAGGATGCGCATACAGGGGGCTTATCAGGGCAGACTTTACAAGTAATATTGGGAGGAAAACTTATGCTTCAGGATCCGCTTACACTTTACAAATTAATCGTTCTCTATATGCTGAACAGGGTTTCCTTTCCGCTTACCACAGCACAGATCAGTGACTTTATCCTGGATAAGGACTATACCAATTTCCTGACACTGCAGCAGGTCATCAATGAGCTTACCGAAACCGGCATGATTTCTGCCCAGACTATTCGAAACAGAACTCATCTGGCAGTCACTGATGAGGGTCGGGAAACGCTTCAATATTTTGAAAATCGTATCAGTGATACCATAAAAAATGAAATCAATGAATATCTTCGCAAGAATGAGTTCACGCTGCGAAATGAAGTTTCTGTACTGGCTGATTACTATAAGTCCACTTCCGGCGAGTACGAGGCCAGACTGATTGCAAAAGACCGCGGTGTCAATCTGGTAGACATCACCTTGTCTGTTCCTATGGAAGAAATGGCATCTTCTATCTGTGATAACTGGCAGAAGAAGAATCAGGCAATTTATAAGTATCTGATTGAGCAATTGTTTTAACCAATTTAAAAAATGGCAGGACAGAAAAGGTTTTTTTCAACTCTTCTGTCCTGCCATTTGCAGACTGCACAGTCTTATTCATACCGCTCCTTTTGTCCCGCTTCCCGCCTGATTCTGCGCATATGTTCCTTTATCTTCACCTCATATCCGTTCCCTGTAGGTCTGTAGAATTCTTTTCCGTTTAACTCATAAGGAAGATACTGCTGTTCCACATAATGATTGGGATAATCATGTGCGTATTTATATCCTGTTCCGTGTCCCAATTTTGCCGCTCCTTTATAATGGGCATCCTGCAAATGTGCAGGGATCGGCAGGTTGCCTGTCTCTTCCACTTCCCGCATAGCTTCAAACACTGCATTACAGGAAGCGTTACTCTTTGGGGCGCTTGCCACATAAGTGACCGCCTGGGCAAGAATAATCTGTGCCTCCGGCATCCCTACTCTTTCTACCGCCAGAGAAGCGTTGACTGCCACTACCAGAGCGTTAGGATCTGCATTTCCTACATCCTCAGATGCGCAGATCATGATCCGTCGTGCAATAAAAGTCACGCTCTCTCCCGCATAAAGCATTCTGGCCAGATAATACACCGCTGCATCGGGATCTGAGCCCCGCATACTTTTGATAAAAGCGGAAATCGTATCGTAATGATTATCCCCGTTCTTATCATATCTGACCGCCCGTTTTTGAATGCACTCCTGTGCCACCTCCAAGGTAATATGAATCTGACCGTCCTCTGCTCTCTGAGTCGTCATAATGCCCAGTTCAATGGCATTTAAAGCATGTCTGGCATCTCCTCCCGCGATATCTGCCAAGAAATCCAGTGCATCCTCATCGATGACTGCATGGTAGGCCCCCATGCCCCGTTCCGTGTCATAAACCGCTTTCCTGAGAAGCTCCTTCACCGCCTCTTTTGGAATCGGCTTCAGCTCAAAGATGACAGATCTGGATATCAATGCACTGTTTACCTCAAAATACGGGTTCTCCGTGGTAGCACCTATGAGAATCAAGGTACCATCCTCTACAAAAGGCAGCAGATAGTCCTGCTGGCTTTTATTAAAGCGATGGATTTCATCAATAAAAAGGATGGTTCGTTTCCCGTACATCCCCTGCAGTTCCTTTGCTTTGGCTACTACTTCCTCCATATCTTTCTTGCCCGCCACCGTGGCATTGATCTGAGTAAATTCAGCACTGGTAGTGTTGGCTATGACCTTTGCTAAAGTCGTCTTGCCGGTTCCGGGCGGTCCATAGAAAATGACAGAGCTGATCTTATCCGCTTTGATTGCCCGGTAAAGCAGTTTGTCTTTACCGATAATGTGCTCCTGTCCAACGACTTCCTCCAGCGTTCTGGGACGCATCCTGGCAGCCAGAGGCGATTCTTTTTCCATATTTGTAGCCCGCATATATTCAAAAAGATCCATTCTTGCTTTCCTCAACTTTCTGCAGTTCAGCGATTCATTCATTGACTGAACTGTAATTATATTTATTATATCCGCGAAACTGGTATTTGACAATATCTTCCTGATAAGTTACTATTTTAGTTAAGTTACAGTTCACACGTCAGCCACTGGCAGGAAAAGCGCATGCTCGCATGCGGCTTTTCCTGCTTGAGCTGACGAAAGGAGCGCCATTCTATGAGCAAAGTTAGCTGCGAAGCAGCGAGAAAGCGCCGTAGGCGCCTAAAGAACCAGAGGTTCTTTGCGAATGGCGCGGGTGTGAACTGTAACGTTACAAGGTTACACGGATAACATCAGGAGGAATTAAAATGAGCAACAAATTAGCGAAAGCGAATGCTTCAGAAAAACATTTTATTACAAAACTTTATCAGGAGAATGCCAAAATTCTGGATTTCCTCACCTGTATCTTCATGCTGACGGTCATTGCAGGAATACCGCTTTACAATAAATCAAGTTATGCTAAGATTGGTACCGATAAAAGAGAATTCTTCACTTCTTTCCTTAAACATTTTGACAGATTCCTGCTGATTTTTATACTGATACAGCTGATTCTGTACATCATCCGGGCTATAAAAACTTCAGATTTGCACTTGAAGTCTTTGAAAGTATATTCTGTCACTGATTTATTTGTAGCATGCTACTTTTTATCCGTGCTAGTATCGTATTCCTTTTCCGATTATCAGGAAACAGCAGCCTTAGGCTCTTCCAGCTGGACCATGGGCGCTCTGATTCAGCTTTCTCTGGCAGGTATTTATTTTCTGATTTCTCGCTTTTGGAAAAAACGTCTTTGGATTGTCTTTCTGATGCTCCCGGTCTCTGCGGTTCTTTTTGCTCTGGGATATCTGAACCGTTTCAACATCTGGCCAATTCCAATGGATACCAATACAAATCCGCAGTTTATCTCCCTTGCCGGTAATATTAACTGGTATTGCGGTTATATGGTGACCCTTTTGTTTGGCGCTGTCTATCTGTCCTGGTCCGATGCATTTTGCAGAAAGTGGCAGAAATACCTGCTAAACACTTATCTCTTTATTGGCTTTGGCGCTCTGGTTACCAACGGCAGCAGCAGCGGCATTCTGACCCTTTTTGGTATCTTTTTTGTCCTGCTCCTTCTGTCTATCTCTGATGGGTACAAACTGGAGCGTTACTGTGAAGTCGTACTGATTCTGGGGTTATCCTGTCTGTTTACATTGGGAATCCGCCTGCTATTTCCGGACGCCATTACCTATCAGGAAACTACCAATAACCTTATGACTTATACTCCCCTGCCAATATTCCTCACTCTTCTGGCATTGGCAGCTTACCTTTTGGTTCGCCGCTTCTGTAGGCAGGGACGATATCCGGCCGAGCTATTTCGCAGGTTGGGATTCGGTATGGCTGTTCTTTGCGGAGCCGTTGTGTTACTTTATATCCTTCTTCTGATTATAAATACAATAACCCCGGGAAGCATCGGTTTCCTCTCTGACTATTCCTTATTTACCTTTTCCGAAGAATGGGGAAGCCGCAGGGGGGCCACCTGGAAAGCCGGGGCACTGGCTTGGTGGGAGATGCCGTTTCTTCGAAAATTGATTGGCGTGGGACCTGACTGCATGGGAGAATTTCTTTATGCGGATGCAAGCGAATCGCTTTTATCCATGCTAAACAGACTCTGGCCAAGCAGCAGTCTGTCCAATGCACATTGTGAGTGGCTGACTGTCCTAGTGAATCTGGGACTTATTGGACTTCTTAGCTTTGCAGGAATGATTATCAGTGCCGTTTACCGCTTTCTGAAAAAAGCAACAGATACAAGTCATCCGTACCACTCTCTGGTCGGTGCCTGTGGGCTTGCGATTCTTGCCTATTCTATACATAATATCGTAAGCTTCCAACAGGTCCTGAACGAACCGGCCATGTTCGTGATTCTTGGTATTGGTGCAGCTTATTGCAGGCCCTCACAATCATCCACGGATTGATTGACTCTTTTTTTAAAAAAGAGGAATTATTCTGTTCCTTTTAACATACAAAATAAAAAAATCCAGGATCTTTTTATGAATCAGAAACTGGAAAATCTATTGAATCTGGCTTTGGAAACACCGGAAAATATCAGGGAACAGACCGATAATCTAAATGTTGGATTTGCTTCCACTGACCGTACTTGGGAATTGATTGTAAAATATCACGGAAGCCTGGACTATCTGATCACCTTAAATATCCGGGTAGAATACCTGATTGCAGGATACGCGATTCTGACGGTACCGGAACAGCTTGTGGATTCCGTTGCTGAACAGGATGAAATAGAATATGTGGAAAAGCCAAAAAGATATTATTATTCTGTCCCTCAGCTTACCATGACTCAACTGACCGAATCCGTTTTTTCGCCTACGGATTTCCTGACCGATGCCTGCATCTATCCCGTCACCAGGAGGGAGCCTTTTCTTTCGGGTGATGGCGTATTGATTGCTGTTATAGATTCCGGCATTGACTATGCACGCAGGGAATTCCGCACAGAAGATGGCTCCACAAGAATTCTTTCTCTTTGGGACCAGACTGCTGCTTCCGGGCAACCACCTGCAGGTTTTTTCCTGGGCAGCGAATACAGCGAAGCTCAAATTAACATGGCGCTTGCAGCTTCCACTCCAACTGAAAAAATGCAGCTGGTTCCCAGTATTGATGTAAGCGGTCATGGCACTGCTGTAGCAGGTATTGCAGCCGGCTATTCTCCGGAATCAACTTCTGAAGGTACTTACCGCTATGAAGGCCTGGCTCCAAACAGTAAACTTCTCATTGTCAAGCTGGGACTCCCCAGTGAGGAAGGATTTCCCCGCACCACCGAAATTATGCGCGGTGTCACCTATGCGATCCGAAAGGCATTGGAACTGGGCATGCCTCTCGTCATCAACTTAAGCTTTGGCAACAGCTATGGTTCTCACGACGGAAGCAGTCTGCTGGAACGATTTCTGGACAATGCTTCTGAAATCGGCCGTACTGTTATCTGCGTAGGAAGCGGCAATGAAGGAAATTCTGCAGGTCATGCTGCCGGCAATGCACTTTCCTCCTCTGCCACTGTTGATCTGGCTGTTGCAGACTATGAATCAAGTCTCAGCGTACAGTTGTGGACGCAATATAGCGATAGCTACCGTATTTATCTCCGATCACCGGGAGGTACGCGTCATGAACTCCCAATGGGCATCCAATCCGGGAAATATACGCTTCGTGTAGAACAAACCGATTTACTGATCTACCTGGGAGAGCCTTCTCCTTATTCTGTAAACCGGGAACTCTATATCGAGATGATTCCTGCCAGTGGTTCGTATATTGGCAGCGGCATCTGGCAATTCATCCTGGAACCTGTAGAAGTAAGTGTAGGACAGTATTATTTTTATCTTCCCTCAGCTGCCGGCAGAAACGAGCGAACCGGTTTTACGGCACCTACTCCCCAGGTTACCCTTACGATTCCCTCTACTTCCGCCAAGGTCATTACGGTGGGGGCATATGACAGCACCTATAATTCCTATGCAGATTTCTCCGGAAGAGGTTATGAAGGAATAAATCGTACGATTGGTGTGGTAACCGCGGGCCTGGCGAAACCGGATCTGGCGGCACCCGGAGTAAATCTTCCGGCTCCGGACCTGTATGGAGGATACCAATCTGTCACCGGCACTTCTTTTGCTACCCCTGTCGTAAGCGGCAGCGCTGCGTTGCTTATGGAATGGGGCATTGTAAAAGGTAACGACAGTTTTCTCTATGGCGAAAAAATAAAGGCATATTTAAGGCGTGGTGCACAACCAATCAGAGGAGAAAACGTATATCCCAATAACAAGGTAGGGTTCGGTGCTCTATGCACCGCAAAAAGTCTGCCCATATAATTACGGGCAGACTTTTCATTTTTCATATTATACTATTTTATTCTTGATAAAACTCTTTTAAAGCTTGTACACAATACCAGGTATCCATCACTCCTGCTGTTTCCACTGCCGAATGCATGGACAACTGCGGCAAGCCGATATCTACGCTGGATACCGACACATGTGCCGTTGAGATATTTCCCAGTGTCGATCCACCAAGAATATCCGAACGGTTAGTATATGTCTGGAATGGTACTCCTGCCTTCTTGCAGAGACTCTTCATTTTGGCTGATGAAACAGCATCAGAGGTATACTTCTGACTGCCATGGTATTTGATGACAATACCACCATTCAGATAAGGACGATTCGTGGGATCTGCTTTTTCGGGATGGTTGGGATGGACTGCATGGGCATTATCTGCTGATATAAGGAAGCTTCCGGCTACCAACTGACGATATTGCCCCGGTGTCATGCCTGCCGCTTCACAGCTCCTGATCAATACATCCTCCAGAAATGTAGAATCTGCTCCCTGCCTGGTACCGCTTCCAACCTCTTCATTGTCGAAAACTGCACATATATTGATGTAGTCTTTGGGCGTGCTTTCCAAAAATGAGGTCATGGAAGCATAGACACATTGCAGATCATCCAGTCTGGGGGAAAATATAAATTCTCCGTTTGCCCCCAGTATTCTACCGGGCTCTCTTGTATAGAGAAATAAATCCTGTCCGAGAATCGCCTCCGGTTCGACTCCGATTTCCTCCGCAATCATTTTCAGCAGAGAATTCTTTGCATCCTGACAATCTTCTCCTTGCTCTGAAGAGAGGCTGCCTGCCATCAATGGAAGCATGTCCACCTGGGGATTATATTCCACGCCTTTATTCATCTCTCTGTTCATATGAATAGCCACATTTGGAATAACCAACAGATCCTTATCAATGTTTACCAGCCTGGTCTGCACCGTTTCTCCCTTGCCTACTACGATTCTTCCTGCTGCAGAAAGAGCCCTATCCAGCCAGGTAGACAGAATCATACCGCCATATTTTTCTGTATTCAGTTTTACATACTGCTTCTCTACAAGAATTTCAGGTCCTTCTTTTACCTTAAAAGAAGGGGAATCGCTGTGAGATGCAACCATATGAAAACCTTTGATATCCTTGGCAGCCGGAAATTGCAGCGCTATCAGTGATGAGTCGTTACGAACGACGTAATATTTTCCACCCTTTACAACATTCCATTCTTCTGTCTCTTTCCACTCTTTATAACCTTCTGTTTCCAACATACCTTTTAAATTTTCCACTGCATGGAAACAAGTCGGACTCTTTTGTATAAAATTCAGCATTTCTTCAGCTGCCTTGCGCGCTGTCATATTCATTTACCTCAATCTTTCATCCTGTGTATCTGTAACAGGCACATAATCACCACTCCGGTAATCGTACCAATGATAAATCCAATCAAACCCCATAACATAACATTTCTCCCTTTTGCACATTGTATAAAGAGCATAACACTGCCCTATTATCATTATATGCAAAAAGGAGAAAAATAATTAAACTTATTCGCCGTAATTTCCGTAATACTTGCCGTAATATTTGCCGTAGTATCCTTTTGAACTGATATTTACCTTATTCAGAATACATCCCAGTATCTTACAATCAGCCATTTTTAACTGACCTATTACTTTCTGTGCAAAACGATAGCTGATGGCTCCGCTCTGCATAACTAATGCAACACCATCACACTGTTTTGCCACAATCGCACTGTCAATAACACTTCCCAAAGGCGGCGTATCAATAATTATGAAATCATACTGCTTTATGCTTTCTTCCAAAAGCTGCGTAAAATATTTTCCACTCAATAATTCACTCGGATTAGGCGGAACAGGACCTGCAAATATCATGTCAAAATTAGGTACATCTGTCTGGCAGATTACCTCCTCCAGATCATTTCGTCCGATCAGATAATGGGACAGCCCCAGTCTTACTTTACCGCTTTTATGATTTCTTCTCATTACAGACTTGCGCAGGTCTGCATCTACGAGCAACACCTTCTTTCCATTCTGTGCAAAGGATTTTGCCAGGTTAAAAGACACTTCGCTTTTGCCTTCATTAGGGGTACAGCTGGTAATCGCAACACATCGGATGTCACTGCTGCTGAATTCTATATTGGTACGCAATGTCTTATATGCTTCTTTGGTTCTGAAGTCCAAAGCTTCTTCCTTTAAAATAATGTTCTGCATTGTCTTCACTCCTTCATATCATCCACATCAGAATTTTTCCTGCGTTTATCAGAATTGGCTGCTTTCTCTTCTGCTCCATCCCTATGCTCCATCATGCTCTCGTCCAACATTCCTTCTTCAACACCGGTCTGAATAATCCTGTTTTCTCTTTTCTTTTCTTTTCGTGCTTCATTTTCATCCATCATCGGAATCATGGCAAGTGTGCTGAGACCCAGGAATTTCTCCACATCTTCGCTGTTCTTAATCGTATCATCCAGTAAGAATTTAATCAAAAGAACTGCCATGCACAGGAAAGCTCCAAGCAATAATCCCAATGCAGTCCACTTCTTTATGCTGGGACTTGAGGGCTCTATCGGCAGATTGGCTTCATCTACAACATTCATTGCTTCAATATCCGTAACATTCTTAATATGTGTGCTGGCTACATCCCTCACCTCATTTGCAATACTTTGTGCAAGAATCGGGCTTGCATCTGTTACTGTGATTGCCAGAATACGCCCATCCGTTGGGGTAGATACTGAAATTCTCTTCTCCAGGGAATTATAGGTAGTATCCAACTCCAGCTTTTCAATTACCTTTTCCAGAACATTTCTGCTCTTAATAATCTGAGGGTAATCCTTAGTCAACTGGGTACCCATCTGAAGATCAGTGTAGGTTAGCGAACTATTATTATCTTTCTTACTGATAACATACACCTGAGTGGTAGATTCATACATCGGTGTTATGGCAAACCGGCTGAAACAAAAGGCTGCAGCACCTGCCACTACCGCACAAAGAACGATCAGCCACAGATAATGCCACATCATCACCACTACCGCGCCCAGATCTATTTCAATCTCATCTGAATAGGAATTGTTAACATTTGTTTCCATCATTATTCTCCTTTACCTAAATCATTTCTCCCCTGATCATACGCTCTGCATTAGAATAAAGCAAAGCGGAAGCATAAGCTTCTCCACATTTTTTCTGAAGATAACTTGCACATACCTCAATCTGCGGAGCTCTCTTTTGGGCATCGTGTGCATCTGTAGCCACAAAATGAATCATCTGTTCCTTCAACATCTTCTTTACTGTCTGTTTCATCTTAAAGCCCAAAGCACCCGTAACACTGGATGCATTTACCTGAATCAGCGCGCCACGGTCAATGGCATAAGCTACATTATCCAGTTTCGAAGACATACAGTGATACCGTTCCACATGAGCCAACACCGGAATAAAACCAACGCTCTGCACGTCATAGATTGCCTGCCTGATATAGGAGAACTCCTCTACAGGCATAAATTCCAACAACACATATTTACTGTCTGCCAATGTGCACAGCCTGCCCTCTTCCAACAGTTCCGTAACACCGTCACGGTAATAGATTTCGCATCCCGGATAAAGTGTTATCGGAATATGATTATCATCTGCCAGCTCCTGCAGCAGTGTCATCCTGCGGTGTATTCCTTCCACCGACACATTCCTGTGTTCCGCTTTATTGTGCGGTGTCAAAATCACGGTATCAATCCCATTTTCTGATGCAATCTTAAGCATCTCCAGGCTTTGCTCCTGGCTTCTGGAGCCGTCATCTACCCCCGGTAAAATATGTGAATGAATATCAATGTATCCCACCTCTTCTCCCCCTACCGTTTTATGAATGATATACAATTCCGTTAGCAAGTTCTTCTGCCTTTCCTTCTCCGCATAAAACTGAAGTAATTGCAAGACCGAACGCAATCGCACACCCCATTCCTCTGGAAGTGATTACATGATCTGAGATAACAACGGGATCTAATACAACCTCTGCTCCTGTCAACTCCTCTTCCATTCCGGGATAACAACAAGCCTTTCTGCCCTTCAGCATACCTCGATGTCCCATAACAGTTGGAGCCGCACAGATTGCTGCAACATATTTCCCGGATGCATAGAAATCATCCAACTGCGTCATCAACCCTTGATGCCCTTCAAGATTCCGGGTTCCCGGCATTCCTCCCGGCAGTACCAGCATGTCCAGACTCTCAAAATCCACTTCCTCAAACAACAAATCTGTATTTACACAGATTCCATGAGAACCGGTGACTTCTTTTCCTTCCTTCACAGAGACCATTTCCACAGATATCCCCGCTCTGCGGCAAATATCTACTACCGTTAAAGCTTCTATTTCTTCAAAACCATCCGCAAAGAAAACAGCTATTTTATTCATTAACACAACCTCCCGGCAAAAAAACTGCCTCATAGCATAATCACTTTTATTATAATAAGTTTTACTCCATCTGTCATCCCTAAATTTCATGAAAATCCTTGGAAATTGTATCAGATTTCCCCTATATTTTCCATACTATCGACATATTCTTCCCTTTTACTGTAATAAAAAGTAGGGGAATTGTTTTTTTCCCTGGGATGGGGTATAATACTGGGAAAAGACAGAGCCAAGCGTACAGGGCAAACTACCAACAATTACCACACCAGCCAGGAGTACACATCATGGAAATAGAAAGAAAATTCACCTTAAAGACGCTTCCTAAGCATCTTGAAGCCTATCCCCATCATCACATTGAGCAAGCTTACCTCAGCGTGAACCCTGTGGTTCGTGTCAGAAAAGAAGACGATGATTATTATCTGACCTATAAGGGCAAAGGAATGATGGCAAGAGAAGAAAGCAATCTCCCGCTGAACAGGGAAGCATATTATCATCTTCGTGAAAAAGCAGACGGCAACATCATATCCAAAACAAGATATTTGATTCCTCTGCCGCATCCCGGCTTCAAAGAAGGATGGCCTATTCCTCCTGATGATTACACCCTTACCATTGAACTGGATGTATTCGATCCGCCTTTTGCTCCTCTTATTATGGCAGAGGTAGAGTTTGGAAGCAAAGAAGCTGCTGAAGCTTTCCTTCCGCCGGAATGGTTTGGCAAAGAAGTTACCTATTGCAAAGAGTACCATAATTCTTACATGGCTTTAAATTCCCATCTGCAATGACTTTCTAAGTTAGCGTTTTATATAATCAGCATATGCAAAAAGACAACCCATCGGATGATTAAGGGCTGTCTTTTTCTTGTTTCAAGCAGATAATCGAAATCCGCTTACATACCAGTTATGCGTTCAACTTCCAGATATCCTGATTATATTGATCAATCGTACGGTCAGAAGAGAAGAAGCCTGCCTTTGCAATATTGGTAAGACTCATCCGCTTCCAGTTCTCACGATCCTCGAAATCAGCAAACATCTTATCTTTTACAGTGATATAATCTTCCAAATCAAGGAGCGTCATAAACCAGTCCTTGTTCACCAGTTCATTATGCAGTCTTTGAAGATTCTCCGGGTGTCCGGCAGCCAGCGCCTGTTCTCCAATGATAAAATCCACTGCTTCTTTAATAACAGGACTATTGGCATAGTATTGTGCGGAAACATAATCTCCGTCTGCATAATGCTTAATAACAACATCCTTCTTTTGACCGAAAATATAAATGTTGTCATCTCCTACCAGTTCATGAATCTCCACATTGGCACCGTCAGAAGTTCCCAGAGTCACTGCACCATTCAACATGAATTTCATATTACCGGTTCCGCTGGCTTCCTTACTTGCCAAAGATATCTGCTCCGAAATATCACAGGCAGGAATCAGCTTCTCTGCGTATGTGACATTGTAGTTCTCTACCATCAATACTTTCATATAAGGAGATACATCAGGGTCATTATTGACAATCTCCTGCAGTACCAGCAACAGATGGATGATATCCTGTGCAATCACATACGCAGGTGCTGCCTTGGCTCCAAAAATAAAAGCAATCGGTCTTGCAGGCATCTTGCCGTTTTTAATCTCCAGATATTTGTGGATAATATACAGTGCATTCATCTGCTGACGCTTATATTCGTGCATTCTCTTTATCTGGATATCAAAAATAGCATGAGGATCCAGTTCTATCCTTTCATGTTCTGCAATATAAGCTACCAGTTCCTTCTTTTTCTTCCATTTGATAGCAGAAATGGCATCCAGGACTGTCTTATCATCACGATAAGCAAGCAGCTTCTCCAGTTCACAGGCATCTTTCTTAAAACCATCCCCAATGGTGTTCGTCAGCAGCTCTGTCAATTCCCTGTTGCAGGAAAGCAGCCATCTGCGGAATGTGATACCATTCGTTTTATTATTAAATTTGTACGGATAAATCTTATAAAAATGATGAAGTTCCGTCTCCTTCAAAATATCAGTATGGATAGCAGCCACGCCATTTACAGAAAAACCATAATGGATATCGATGTGAGCCATGTGTACCCTCTTTTCCTCATCGATAATCTGTACCTTAGGATCCGGATACATCTTGCGGATACGCACATCCAGGGCTTTAATGATCGGAATCAGCTGAGGTACGGCAGCCTCCAGGTACTTTAAGGGCCACTTTTCCAATGCTTCTGAAAGGATGGTATGGTTCGTATAAGCACAAGTATTGCTTACCGCTTCAATGGCTTCTGCCATAGAAAAGCCTTCCTGTTCTGTCAAGATTCTGATCAGCTCCGGAATCACCATGGTGGGATGGGTATCGTTAATCTGTATCACTGCATGATCCGGCAATTTATGAAGATCATAACCTTTCTGCTTCATCTCAGTCAGAATCAACTGAGCTGCATTACTGACCATAAAATACTGTTGATAGATACGCAGCATATTACCTGCTTCATCAGAATCATCCGGATAAAGGAACAATGTCAGATTTTTCTCAATCGCTTCTTTATCAAAAGAAATGCCATCCTTTACCAGAGATTCGTCTACTGTTTCCAAATCAAACAGGTGCAGCTTATTCACACCATTCTCATATCCTACCACATCGATATCATACATGCGGCTTATCACTTTCCGATCGCCGAAAGCCACCTCATATGTCACATCTGTCTTAGTCAGCCAGGACTGCTTCTCTATCCAGTCATTCTTCTCAGCTTTCTGTAATTTATCGTCAAATACCTGCTTAAAAAGTCCAAAATGATAATTCAGACCGACACCATCTCCCGGCAGGCCCAGCGTTGCGATGGAATCCAGAAAACAAGCAGCCAGTCTTCCCAGACCGCCATTTCCCAGTGAAGGTTCCGGTTCAGCCTCTTCCACAGCGCTTAAAGCTTTTCCCCTTGATGCCAGAAGCTTCTGCACTTCATCATAAACACCAAGGTTAAGCAGGTTGTTACTCAAAAGCTTACCGATCAAAAATTCAGCAGAAATGTAATATACCTTCTTTTCTCCTGTGATAGCTTTCTTATCAACAATCATTTCCTTACAGACATTCAGCAGTACATAATATAATTCCCTGTCACTGCAATCTTCAATCTGTTTTTGATATAGCTGATTGGCCCAACCAGTGATTTTTGCTTCTACGTTCATGTCTTCCTCCAGTTCCGACCTTTACGATCTTAAGATTTTTTTACAGTTCACATGTCAGCTATCGGCATGAAATGCGTAAGCTTGCATGTGAACTGTAACTATTTCCTACTAATTTATATCAATGCCCCGGAAAAAACACTTTATACTTCCGTGCAAATGATATCTGTCTCGTTTTTTTAGCAAATTATATCTTCATATTTCAATCTGACAAGGGTGTATGGCATGAGGACTTCTCGTCCCACTCCATCACGCATCAGATACTGCAATTCTTCCACTGCCCTGGCAGCAATCCCATAGAAATCCTGCCTTACGGTATTCATCTGCTTTCCTGCATATCCCATCAAAGTGATTCCATCAAATCCACAGACCGGGCGGAAGATATCCATTTCTGTCAATGCTCTCATGGCACCAATAGCCATTAAGTCAGATGCACATACAATGACATCCCTGTCTTTTCCATAATCAAATGTCAGCTTTCTGGCTTGAAGTTCACTGAAATTGCCACATTTAACCATTAGCTGCAGGCTCAGTTCTTTCGCCAGTTCCTCCATTCCCTGCGCTCTCAGTTCAGCCACATATCCATTCTTCTTTCCTGTTAAATAAAGCACCCTGTGTCCATTATTCTCCAAAATTGTCTTGCGTGCAACTTCCATCTGGGCCTGTTTCTGATTCACCCATACACAAGAGGTGCTTTCATTTATCAGAGGGGCATCCACCATGACCGTCTTGAAAATCTGCTTTTCTACAAGAGCATTCAATGCTTTGCACTCTCTATTAGTTCCGCAGATAATCAGACCCGTAATATTCTGGGACTTCAGATATACTGTCAACTCTTCCGGGCTCATTTCCTCTATCATGGAAAAGAAGATAGTAATGATATCCAGTTTTCTTTCTTTTGCCTCGTGGATAGCGCCTGCAATATACTGCAAACTAATTTCATCGATTGCCTGAGTCCTATTGTTGAGATGAATCAATAGCGCTGCTCTTCCCGCCTGCTTAGATGATAATGCAGCTGCTACCGTATTGGGTACAAATTGCAACTGTTCTACAGCTGTGGCTACTTTTATTCTGGTCTCTTCACTGATGTTCGGATAATGATTCAATACCTTTGAGACAGTGGAAACTGCTACACCTGCGTGTTTTGCTACATCTTTAATTGATACCATTTCTTTACCCCTTTTGAGATTCCCCTGTGTTTATAAATTAAGAAAACGTTTTCTTTAGAAATCGTTTTCCTAATAATATACTAAGTTTTTATTTTTGTCAACTTTTTTCTTCCACCAGCCCACAACCGGTTACTATTCAGCCATCAAGGCCAATTAAGCTACTAACTAATAAAAGCCGCATGCTTCCATTGAGGTAAACATGCGGCTCTCTTATCTTAATGTATGATAAATATACAGTTATGGTTTCAATTTACAGTGCATTCAGAATATTCCTATTCTCAGTACTTTGTCCCCAGGCATCTAAAGCCAGCTGATAAGTATCTTCAACACGATCCGATACCCGTTTTAACTCTTTGCTGAGCTTCAATTGACCTGCTTTCAATGCATTGGTACCGGATTCTAGCTTATCAAGACGACTGTCTATTACCTTCAAATGGTCTTCCATTCCCTGCATACGGTCTTCCATTCCCTGCATACGGTCTTCCATTCCCTGCATACGGTCTTCCATACTCTGCATGCGATCCCCCATGCTCTGTATCTGGCCTTCCACGCCTTGCATACGAACATTCATACCCTGCATCTGTTCAATCAGATAATCCAGCTTCTGACTATCAGTCATACATTTCCTCCTCCCGTGTTAATGAATTTCACAAATCTTTTTGGTTGGCATCATTATCATAACACAGAATTTTTCATTTGTCATTATAGTTATAGTATAATTTCAAACAAATAACTGCGAAAAATTATTACACCTTACTCAGCCACCACAGCCCCGGTATACAGCTGATAATATTTACCTTTCTGCTCAATCAGATCGTCATGGGTACCTCTCTCAATAATACGTCCCTGCTCCAGTACCATAATACAGTCACTGTTGCGTACCGTAGAAAGGCGATGAGCAATGACAAACGTAGTACGCCCTTTCATCAGCTTATCCATACCATCCTGAACAATCCTCTCCGTACGGGTATCGATAGAGGAAGTTGCCTCATCCAGAATCAACACAGGCGGATCTGCAACGGCGGCTCTTGCAATGGCAAGCAGCTGACGCTGTCCTTGGCTTAAATTACTGCCGTCCCCGGTAAGCACTGTCTGATAGCCCTGAGGCAGACGATTGATAAAGCTGTCTGCATTGGCAAGCTTTGCCGCTGCATAGATTTCTTCATCCGTTGCATCCAGTTTACCATAACGGATGTTCTCCATAACAGTTCCGGTAAACAGGTGTGTATCCTGCAAAACAATGCCCAAGGAGCGTCTCAAATCAGCTTTTTTAATCTTATTAATGTTGATGCCGTCGTAACGGATCTTACCATCCCGGATATCATAGAAACGATTGATCAGGTTGGTAATGGTAGTTTTTCCTGCACCGGTGGAACCTACGAATGCAATCTTCTGACCCGGAGTCGCATACAATTTTACATCATGCAGAACGATTTTCTCAGGAATATATCCAAAGTCCACACCATCAAATACCACATCTCCGGTCAGTTCCTGATAAGTAACATTCCCCTCTGCTTTATGAGGATGCTTCCATGCCCAGGTACCTGTTCTGTAAGGTACCTCCACCAGTTTATCGCCCTCTTTTTCGGCACAAACAAGCGTTACATATCCCTCATCCACCTCAGGCTTTTCATCCAGCAATCTGAAGATTCGCTCTGCTCCGGCCAGTGCCATGATGATACTGTTGAACTGCATGGATATCTGGTTGATAGGCATATTAAAGCTCTTGTTAAAAGTCAGGAAGCTGGCCAGCTTGCCGATTGTCAGTCCGGTCCAGCCATTCAAGGCAAGGATACCGCCTATCATTGCGCAAAGAACATAACTCATATTACCTAACTGAGCATTGATAGGTCCCATAACATTGGCGTAACGGTTGGCTCTGTTGGCATTCTCAAAGAGCTCATCATTTCTCTTTTTAAACTCCTCAATCGTTGCTTCCTCGTGGCAGAATACTTTTACCACTTTCTGGCCGTTCATCATTTCTTCGATGTAGCCGTTTACATTTCCCAGTGCTCTCTGCTGCCCAACGAAGTTGCTTCCCGACAATCCTGCCACCTTTTTGGTTGCAGCCAGCATAACGGCCACCATGACCAATGTCACTACTGTAAGCGGAACGCTCAGCATAATCATACTGATCAGTACACTGACTATAGTAATCGCACTGTTAATCAGCTGGGGAATAGACTGGCTGATCATCTGCCTCAAAGTATCGGTATCATTGGTGTAGATGGACATGATGTCTCCATGGGGATGTCTGTCAAAATAACTGATTGGCAGGCTCTCCATATGCACGAACAGTGCATCCCTGAAGTTGCGCAGCATACCCTGGGTGATGACAACCATGATTCTTGACTGTGTATAAGCAGCTGCCACACCTACTGCATAAAAACATGCTACTCTCGCAATCGCTCGCAGCAGCCCTGAAAAATCAGGATTCTGCTGCCCAATCAACGGAGTGATGTAATCATCTATCAGGGTCTGCATGAACATAGTCCCCTGAACGCCGGCCAGTACGGAGACCACGATACAGATAAGTACAATGATTGCATGCAATGTATAATCTTTCAAAACAAATTTCATAAGTCTAACAAAAAGACCTCCCGGATTTT
Organism: Lachnospiraceae bacterium; assembly: GCA_017620975.1. Next base: position 44,065 of record JAGAUD010000016.1, read on the forward strand.
CCAGCCTCGGTTTCGGTCCTTTCATGGGTGGTTGACCTGGTGCCATTTTACATCTCTCCTTTCTCATCAAAGTCACCGCCGCCGGCAGTTTGCTGCTCGTATACATCTTTATAAATTTCGTTTTCAGCAAGCAATTTCTCCGGCGTGTCAAATGCATTCACCTTACCGTCATTCATGACGATAACCCTGTCTGCGTGCTCTATACTGGAGATACGCTGAGCAATAATGATCTTGGTAGTACCGGGGATTTCCTCCGCAAATGCCTTACGAATCCTGGCATCTGTAGCGGTATCCACCGCACTGGTACTATCATCCAGGATGAGAATCTTAGGCTTTTTCAAGAGTGCCCTTGCAATACAAAGTCTCTGCTTCTGTCCACCCGACACGTTGGCACCGCCCTGCTCAATAAAGGTGTGATAGCCCTCCGGCATCTTCTCGATAAATTCATCTGCGCAGGCCAGTCTGCATGCCCGGATACATTCTTCCTCTGTTGCATTCTCGTCTCCCCATCTGAGGTTCTCGAGAATGGTTCCGGAGAACAATACATTTTTCTGCAATACAACTGAAACTTCATTACGAAGCGTCTCAATATCATAATCTCTGACGTCTCTGCCGCCTACTGTGACGCTGCCTTCCGATACATCATAAAGTCGGCTGATCAGGTTTACAAGACTGGTCTTGGCACTTCCTGTTCCGCCCAGGATACCAATGGTCTCTCCTGTTTTGATTTCCAGATTAATATCTGAAAGTACAGGCTCCTTACTTTCCTTATTATATCGGAAAGAAACATGTTCGAAACGGATGCTTCCGTCTTCCACCTCATAAAGCGGATTTTCAGGGTTAGCAAGGTCGCTCTTTTCATTGAGCACCTCGCAGATACGTTCTGCACTGGCCATACTCATAGTGACCATTACAAATATCATTGACAGCATCATCAGACTCATCAAAATATTCATACAATAAGTCAGGAGACTCATCAAATCGCCTGTGGACATATCCCCCACAACGATCATCCCGGCACCTATGTAGCTGATCAGCAGAATACAGCTGTAAACGGTAAGCTGCATCAGCGGATTATTCAGTGCCAGAACATTCTCAGCCCTGGTGAAAAGCTTTCTCAGCGTATCACTGGCTGTTTTAAACTTCTCAACTTCATAGTCTTCTCTTACGTAAGCCTTCACCACACGGATTGCAGATACATTTTCCTGCACGCTGGCGTTCAGCGCATCGTATTTCTTAAAGATACTGTTAAATGTCTTCATTGTCCTGGAAGAGATCAGGAAGAGGCAGGCTCCCAGCACCAGAACAGCTACAAGGTAGATGCTTGCCACCTTAGGGCTGATGAAAAAAGCCATGCACATTGCGCATATCAAGGTAAAAGGTGCCCTGATACACATTCTCAAAATCATCTGATACGCATTCTGCAGATTGGTCACATCTGTTGTCAGACGTGTTACCAGACCTGCGGTACTGAATTTATCAATGTTGGAAAAAGAGAAGTTCTGAATATTGATAAACATAGCCTCTCTTAAATTTCTGGCAAAACCGGTAGAAGCCTTTGCGCCGAAATAGCCTCCCGCAAAGCCTGCCGACAAAGACACGATAGCTGCCAACACCATACATCCTCCCATTATGTAAATATGGGGCATATTTCCTGCTACAATACCATCGTCTACAATTGATGCCATCATCAGCGGAATAATCATCTCCATGATTACCTCCAGCATCATACAACATGGGGTAATAATGCTGGGAAGCTTAAATTCTTTTATCTGCGCTCCAAGCGTCTTAAGCATAATCAATTCTCCCTTCTGACATTTCGTAATTCTTCTTCCAGATTACGATAAATACGGCGTAAAGTACACATTATTATACACTGATGTCATGTTTTGTCAATACGGATTTCCTGTGCATTTTTTTGTTTAAAAAAGTGCCTTCGGCACTTCAACTCCCCTGCCCCTCAATCTTGAGGGGATTAGGGGTTTCTTTTTGTGCCATTTTGATTCATAATAGTCTCATGAGCATACTACAAGATATTTTTAGAGACCATTATGAAGAAATGATTTATACATTACATCCACGTGATTCTGTTATTGAAAACGTGGATAAAATGATCAACTGTGGCGATCCCGCCTTTGGCGGA
>JAGAUD010000017.1 GCA_017620975.1 Lachnospiraceae bacterium
CCAATCAGCCATATCTTGCTGCTTTCTGCAACAAATTTATTATATATGAACCTTTTGAAAAAAGCAAGTACTTTTTTCAAACAGCTGATAGGGGGATCGAACCCCTGTTTCCGCCGTGAGAGGGCGGCGTCTTAACCGCTTGACCAATCAGCCATATCTTGCTGCTTTCTGCAACAAATTTATTATATATGAACCTTTTGAAAAAAGCAAGTACTTTTTTCAAACAGCTGATAGGGGAATCGAACCCCTGTTTCCGCCGTGAGAGGGCGGCGTCTTGACCGCTTGACCAATCAGCCTTTTGCTTCCACACGCGTGGTACTTGCATATAATAATATATTTTGGAGAAAATTGCAAGTGTTTTTTGAAAAATTTATATTTTATACAAAATCAAACAAACTAATCTGGTTAGATTCGGGCAGTTTACCCAGAAGCCCCAGCTCTGCCATCAGATCTACAACTGTCTTGGATACCTTAGTACGCTCCCTGAAATCATCTTTCGACAAGAACGGGCCGTCCTTGGCAGCTTCCACGATGGCATCTGCTGCTTTTTCTCCCAGGCCATCAATACTGCTTAAAGAAGGCATGATTTTACCGTCAATTACCTGGAACAGTCTGGACTGTGCAGTAAAGATATCTATAGGAAGGAATTCAAACCCTCTTGCATACATCTCCTGCACTACTCTCATATCTGCATAGGAATCTTTTTCCTTATTGGATAAAGTATCGGAGCGTTTCTTATAATCGGCCATGATGCTTTCCAGATGGCGCTGCCCCTGGCACATGAGTTCATAGGAAAATGCCTTAGCACGGATACTGAAAAAGGAAGCATAATAAGCCTGCGGATAATTGATCTTACACCAGGCAATTCGCCATGCCATCATAACGTACGCTGCTGCATGGGCCTTGGGGAACATGTATTTTATTTTTTTGCAGGACCAAATATACCAGTCCGGCACATCCTTTTCTTTCATCGCTGTGATCCAGTCATCCTTAAGGCCTTTCCCTTTACGAACGCTCTCCATGATGGTGAATGCCAGGGAAGGCTCTACTCCCATATTGATCAGATATACCATGATATCATCTCGGGTACAGATGGCTGTAGAAATGGTAGCTTTTCCCTCCTGAATCAGCGTCTGGGCATTGCCCAGCCATACATCCGTACCATGAGACAGACCGGATATTCGAACCAGGTCTGAAAAAGACTGCGGTTTCGCATCAATCAACATCTGCATCGCAAAATCAGTACCGAACTCAGGGATGCCCAATGCTCCCAGTTTACATCCACCTATCTGCTCCGGTGTTATTCCCAGAGCATTGGTATTCTGGAACAGACTCATTACCTGAGGATCATCCAGCGGAATGGTAGTAGGTTCCTTACCGGTCAAGTCCTGCAGCATTCGAATCATGGTCGGATCATCGTGTCCCAGAATATCCAGCTTTAACAGGTTATGGTCGATGGAATGGTAGTCAAAGTGTGTAGTTATAGTATCTGTAGTCATATCATTGGCAGGGTGCTGCACCGGAGTAAAGGAGTTGATGTCCTGGCCCAAAGGCAGTACAACAATACCACCGGGGTGCTGGCCGGTACTTCTTCGGATACCGGTACATCCAACCGTGATTCTGTTGATTTCACAGGTACGTTTGTGAACATTTCGTTCCTCATAATAATTCTTCACGTAACCGAAAGCCGTTTTATCGGCCAGGGTACCGATAGTCCCGGCACGAAAGGTCTGTCCGGCACCAAAAATAACTTCCGTATATTTATGGGCCTTAGACTGATATTCTCCTGAGAAATTCAGGTCGATATCAGGCTCTTTATCACCCTTAAATCCAAGGAAGGTCTCAAAAGGAATATCAAAACCGTCTTTTTTCAGTTTCCCGCCGCATACCGGGCAGTCCTTATCCGGCATATCGATTCCGGCACGGCCCGAATAAGCTTTTACATCATCAGAATAAAAATCTACATAATGGCACTTAGGGCAGATATAATGGGGGCTTAAAGGATTTACCTCCGTAATCCCCGCCATGGTAGCCACAAACGAACTTCCCACAGAACCTCTGGAACCTACCAGATATCCGTCCTCCACAGACTTCCATACCAGTTTCTGGGCAATGATATACATTACCGCGAAACCGTTGGTAATAATGGAATGAAGTTCTTTTTCCAATCGCTTTTCTACAATTTCCGGCAAGTCCGGTCCGTAGATTTCATGAGCCCTATTATAGCAGATATCCGTCAGTGTCTTATCACTGTCCGCAATGACAGGAGGACATTTATCAGGTCGTACCGGTGCTATGGTCTCCACCATATCTGCAATCATATTCGTATTGGTGATGACGATTTCTTTGGCCTTCTCCGGTCCAAGATAAGAGAATTCTTCCAGCATCTCTTCTGTAGTATGAAAGAAAAGCGGTGCCTGATCGTCTGCATCCGTAAATCCCTTTCCTGCCATAATAATTCGGCGGTATACTTCATCCTCTGGATCCAGGAAATGAACATCACAGGTACCCACAACAGGTTTATGGAACTGCTCTCCCAGATCCACGATCCTGCGGTTCAGATTCTCTATATCCTCCATGGAATTGACTGCGGTAATCTTCTCCGATTCAATCATGAATTTATTGTTTCCACGGGGCTGGATTTCCAGATAGTCGTAAAAATTTACAATTTGCGCAATGTCTGCATCTGATTTTCCATCCAGCATAGCCCGATAAAGTTCTCCTGCTTCGCAGGCGCTTCCCAATATCAGTCCTTCCCTGTATTTCAAGATCTGGCTCTTGGGAATCTTGGGCTGCTTATTAAAATATGTCAGGTGCGACATGGATACCAGGCGATACAGATTGATTCTTCCCAGGTCATTCTTCGCCAGAATAATGGCATGATAATAAGGAAGCTTTCTGATTGCTTCCACACTGGATGACCCCAGTTCATTTACCTGGGCCAAAGTCTCGCACCCCTGCTCTCTCAGCATAGGGATGAATTTTACGAAAATATGGGCTGTTGCCTCCGCATCATCTACTGCACGGTGATGGTTCTCCAGGGACACATTCAAGGTCTTAGCCACTGCATCCAAGGTATGCTTGGCCTGATTGGGCAAAAGCACTCGCGCAACCGACAGCGTATCCACGTACGTAAATTCCGTATTCAACCCCTGCCTTCTGGCGTTTTCAATGATAAAACTCATATCAAAATTGGCATTATGGGCTACCATGACGCAGCCTTCACAAAATGCCAGAAACCGGGGCAGAATCACCTCTATCATAGGCGAACCCATGACCATTTCATCATTGATGCCCGTCAGCTTTTCAATTTCAAAAGGAATAGGCACATCAGGATTGACAAAGGTAGAATACCGGTCCACGATCTGCCCTCCCGACACCTTCACAGCACCGATTTCGATGATTCTGTTATTTATGGGTGAAAAACCCGTAGTCTCAATATCAAACACCACGAAATCCGCGTCCAGATCCTGCCCACCGTCATTGGTCACTGCTTCCTTTAGGTCATCTACCAGGTAAGCCTCTACACCATAAAGAATCTTAAAGAAATCCTGCTTATCAGGATTGTCCTGCCCCGCTTCTTTACGTTTATTCTTTTCCTCTTTCCACAGGTCATCCCACACATGATTAGCATCAGTAAAACTCTGTACCACGCCGTGATCGGTAATGGCAATTGCACGGTGCCCCCATTTATAGGCACGTTTTACGATATCCTTTGCCTCAGATACACCGTCCATATCGCTCATCTTGGTATGACAGTGAAGTTCCACTCTCTTATGAGGTGCCGTATCCTTTCTGCTGGAAGTGAAGTCAGGAATCTTCTTAATACCGGCCACAGAACCAATGGTAAGTTCATGGTCGAATTTATCCACCATACTGATTCCCTTGATCTTAATAAAAGCACCTGCTTTCACTCCTTCCAGAATCTCCCCCACCTGATCGTTTCTGGCAAATATTTTTACCGTCATAGTATCACTGAAATCCGTGACATCAAAAATAATGATGGTCTTCTCGTTCTTAATCTCCCGTTTATCCAGATTCAGAATCTTGCCACGGATGACCACCTCACCCATTTCACCGATAATATCTTCAATTTTAATTGCTTCCTCGTCAAAATCTCTTCCGTAGAGCACGTCCGGATTGTCGGAACGTTTTACGCTGCCGCGGTTATAATCCCCCCCACGGGTGAATTCGCCTTTCTTGAATTCCTTCTTAAAGTCACCTTTGCCGTTTTCACCTTTTTTGAATTCAGACTTGCCCTGAAAGCCTTGTTTCATAGGGGATGTGGTCTTACCGGAAGTTTTGCCGGCTGACTGAGCACCTTGAGAAGCATTGCCCTGGGCTGTATTGCCCTGGGCTGTATTGCCCTGGGCTGTACTGCCCTGGGCTGTACTGTTCTGAGCCCCGTTACTTCCCAGCCCATTCCTTGCACCGCCTTGTGCATCTCCAAATTCTCCGACTCTGTCCTGACTGCCGGAAGTTCCCGCATCCTGATTTGAGCCGACCGAAGCTACTTTTTTACGAATCTCAGCCACCTGTATCTGAATCTTCAGTTCGTCTTCATCGTCAAACTTTCCGGTAACTGCTTCCCGATACTCTACCTGCACCGTCACAGGAAAACCACAGCGCTCCACAAGAATTTTCTCCAGCACCCGCACCAGTTCTTCTTCCCTCAGCTTAGTAAGCACATTATCCTCTACCGACAAAACTACCTTATTCTCTTCCGGGTAAGTAATCTCTGCATTGCGGAACGCATTGTATTCCACATGGCTGTATTCCTTCAGTTCTGCCAGAATACTGTCACGATAAATGTCCATCAGTTTCTGAGGCGTATACTGTGCCGAAAGCTCAAATTTTTCATATATTTTCACTGTCATCTCCGCAGTAGGGAATAACTGCTTCTTAATCTGCTCTTCAGCAGACCAGATATCATCCTTGATAATCAACCTGGTGCTGAACAGATAAATCCTCAAAAAATCCCTGCTCTTCGTGGCAGATATCTTCTCCACGCTGGTCTGCTCCATAATATCATGAATACCGCCATCCAGCTTCAGCGAAGGAAACACCTCAAAAAACGGTTTGCCCATACTCTAACTTCTTCCTATTCCTGCCAGTGGTCAAGTTCGTCCTTCAGTACAGCTAACAGCTGGTCTTCCGGCACTTTCCTGATAATCCGGCCTTTCTTGATTAACAGTCCCTCTCCGATACCTCCTGCAATTCCGATATCGGCTTCTTTGGCTTCTCCCGGGCCGTTTACTGCACAGCCCATGACAGCCACTTTAATATCAAGAGGATAATCCTCTACCATTTTTTCAACTTTTCCTGCCAGCCCGATCAAATCAATCTGTGTACGACCGCAGGTAGGACAGGACACCACTTCGATGCCGCCCTTTCTGAGTCCCAAAGTCCGCAGGATCAGTTTGGCGGATTTGATTTCCTCCACAGGATTGCCGGTCAGGGATACACGGATTGTATCACCGATTCCCTGATTCAGGATAATTCCCAAACCGATGGCGGATTTGATATTGCCGCTCTGCACGGTACCGGATTCCGTGATGCCTACATGAAGGGGATAAACTGTCTTTCCGGCTAGCAGTTCATGGGCTTTCACACACATCATAACATCAGACGATTTGATACTGATCACCAGATTGTCATAACCCAGATCCTCGATAATGTGTACTTTATCCAAGGCACTCTCAACGATCCCCTCTGCCGTTACACCGCCGTATTTCTCTACCAGCTGTTTTTCCAGAGAGCCGCTGTTGACGCCCACACGAATGGGAATATTGCGTTCCCTGGCAACATCTACCACAGCTTTTACCTTTTCCGTACTGCCGATATTTCCGGGATTAATACGGATTTTATCTGCACCATTCTCCATGGCTGCAATGGCCATTTTGTAATCAAAATGAATATCCGCAACCAATGGGATATGAATCTGTTTTTTGATTTCCTTAAGGGCCTTAGCAGCCTCAAGAGTAGGAACCGTACAACGGATAATTTCACAGCCCGCTGCTTCCAGCGCGAGAATCTGCGCCACTGTTGCATCAACATCCTCTGTTTTCGTGTTGGTCATGGACTGAATTAAAATCGGATTGCCGGCTCCGATCACTTTGTCGCCTATGGTGATTGCTTTGGTTTGGTCTCTATACATAAATAAACTCCTTTCATCGAAAGAGGGGAATCAACTTCGTAAATTTCTTTTTACATTATACCAACAAAGCCGACTAAAAACAAGATATACGATTGTTGCAATTTATAGACGGTGTACCGCGGCATAAAATCCCGGTACCGGCTGTTTGGCAGCTCCGGTTAGGCAGAACCTCATTAAAACTTGCTGTACTTGCTGATATGATAGTTTGGTGTGGGAATCTGTGCAAATCTGATTGACTGATTTAGGTGTCAGATCCAGGCTGTCATATATTCTGCGTTCTTCTTTACTCATTGAGAACGGTTCAATATTTGTTTTCTCTGAACTTTTTTTACCGCAGAGTACGAACTTATCCGGGAAATTGTCGGACATCTCTGCAAGAAAATCTTCCGGAGAAAGTAAGATTGCGGCCCCTTGTTTAATGAGGCGGTTACAGCCGTCACTTAGCCTGTCGGTCAGACGACCGGGAACCACGTAGACTTCCCTTCCTTGCTCCAAAGCCATGTCCACGGTAATCAACGTCCCGCTTTTTTGTCTGGCTTCCACTACAATGAGTGCGTCTGCCAGGCCGCTGACAATGCGATTGCGCGGCGGAAAAAGAGGGGCTTTTGGCATAGTGCCCGGTACATAGGGGGAAAGAATCCCGCCTTGCGTTAACAGCCTCTCATACAGTCGCTTGTTCTGGGAAGGGTAGCAGATATCTACACCACAGCCCAAGACACCGTAAGAGATGCCTCCTGCTTCCAAAGCAGCAGCCTGGCTGATGCCATCGATCCCTCTGGCCATGCCGCTGATGACCTGTACTCCCTTTTCTCCCAGTGCCTTCCCAAGCTCCTGCCCTACAAATCGCCCGTAATCAGAGCATTCTCTGGCTCCGATGACCGCCACCGACAGCACATTCTCTTTGGGTAAATTACCACGCACATAGAGGCCAAAAGGTGGATCCGGAATCTCTTTCAATCTTTGCGGATATATCGGGTCCTGAAAAGTCAGGAATTGAATGCCCATTTCCGCAAGTTTCTCATATTCTTCCTCCAGCTTCCACGTCTTAGTGCAGGCTGACAGAGTTTCTTTTTGCTTCCCGGTCAGAATCCCCTCAAACTCCTGCTGCCGCTCAGACTTAACTGCCCCGTGGGAGACCAGTCTTTCATAAATCTCTTCAGGCTTGCGGTATACATTCAGTAACTTTCGGATGGTGCGTTCTCCCACACCGGGCAGATGATGCAGCCAATAATCGTACTTGTCACTCATATTCTGTCACCTCCGCCCCAATAAATGCGGTCTCCTGCACGATAACAGATAGCTTCCAAAAGATGTTCCTCACGGATTTGCTCTTCCCCTGCCAAATCAGCTATGGTTCGTGCCACCCGCAGAATCCGGTGATACGCTCTGGCGCTGAAACGCATGGTTTCGTAAGCTTTTTCCATGACTTTCTGTTCCGCGGTTCCCAGCAAACAATATTTTTCGATCTCTGATGTTTTCATATCTCCGTTAAAATGGCAGGCTGTTGCGTGAAACCGTTCTTCCTGTCTGTGCCTTGCTGTCATGACTCTTTCTCTGATGACAGCGCTGCTCTCTCCATTCGGCTGGCGCAGTTTCGTGATATTGACCGGTAGAATCTCCACGCACAGATCAATTCGATCCAGAACAGGTCCTGATACCCTCCCCAGATATTTCCTTATCGAACCTTCTGTGCATCTGCATCGATTCCTGTCAGGATAAAAACCACAGACACAAGGATTCATTGCGCAGACAAGCATGAAATCTGCCGGATAGGTCACATTTCCGTAAGCTTTTGCCAGATGTACCTCACGATCCTCCAAAGGCTGCCGCATACAATCCAACGTTGCCCTGGAAAATTCCGGCAACTCGTCTAAAAACAGCACACCTCTGTGGGCCAGTGACATGATGCCCGGTCTGGGAACACCGCTCCCGCCGGTCAGCGCTGCCATCGTCACCGTATGGTGAGGACTCTGAAAAGGCCGTTTTGTCACCAGTGGCTGGGAGTCCTTTAAAAGGCCTGCCACGCTGTACACTGCCGACACCTCCATGCTTTCTTTTCTTGTTAGTGGCGGCATAATGCCCGGTATTCGCTTGGCAATCATACTTTTCCCGGCCCCGGGCTGCCCTACCATGAGCAGATTATGAAAACCCGCAGCCGCAATTTCCGCGGCCCGCTTCGCTCCCTCCTGACCGCATACATCAGCAAAATCAAGTTCCTCTTCCTGCAGCTGTCCCCCGGTTGCCCCCACCGTTTCCACAACACGGGACAGAATCCTATCCCTTTTCTCATCGGATTCCTGTAGAAAATCCACTACTTGATTGATGCTTTCGGCACCTCTTACATCCATATCACCGGCCAGAGCACCTTCCCTGGCATTCTGTTTTGACACAATACAACATTTCATGCCCGATTTGCCCGCTTCCTGAACGATAGGGAAAATTCCTCTCACCGGCTTAATTTCCCCGTCCAATCCCAGTTCTCCGGCAAAAAGAATATTTTCCAAAGCATTCTTATCAAAATACCCCATAGCAGCCAGCATCCCTATGGCAATTGGTAAATCATAAGCCGTTCCTTCCTTTCTGATATGTGCCGGTGCCAGATTTACCGTAATTTTCATTGGCGGCAGGTCAAAACCCGCATTTCTTAAGGCCACCTGCACCCTTTCCCTGGCCTCCCTGACTTCTCCGCTGAGAGACCCAACCATGCCAAAACCGGGCAGACCCGTAGAAATGTCCACCTCCACCTGAACCAGATAAGCGCCAATGCCATCCAGTCCTCCCGAATAAATTGTACAGAACATAAATCCTCCTCTCGTTTTTTATAAAAAGGGAAAATGTTGAATAAATCGGAATTCTTGAAAAATAGAATTCATGAATCAATAGAATTAAAATATGTTCCCGAAGGCGGCTCTACCGCCTCCGGACTGTCTAACGACGTTTCCTCAGTCCTGTGTAAAGAAAGGCCTTAATTTTGATATAGCTTTCTTCTCAATCCTCGAAACGTAACTGCGGGAAATTCCGAGGCGTTCGCCAATTTCACTCTGCGTAATCTCCTGCTGTCCTCCCAAGCCGTATCTTAAAGTCAGGACTTCCTTCTCACGGGGTGTCAGACACTGTTCTAACAGAGTAAGAAGCTTGCGGATGTTGCCTGCAAGTTCCATATTTTCCACAATGTCTGCCTGTTCCTGCTCGATCACATCCACCAGATGGATCTCATTACCTTCTTTATCCTGCCCGATCGGTTCAAATAGCGACACCTCACGGGAGGTCTTCTTTTTGCTTCTCAGCAACATCAAAAGCTCATTATCGATGCATCTGCAGGCATAGGTGGCAAGCCGCCCCTTCCCTGCATCGAAGGTATCTACTGCTTTGATCAGACCGATACATCCAATGGAGATCAGATCCTCCATATCTTCCTCCACGTTCTGGTACTTTTTCACCACATAGGCTACCAGACGCAGATTCCGCTCTATCAGGATTTCTTTGGCCTTCCTTGCCTCTGCCTCGCTTCCTTCCTTTAACAGGTGGATATACCGGGCTTCTTCTCCCGAGGTTAAGGGTTTTTGAAAGGTTTTCAAAAATAACCTCCGTAGGATTTCTCTTAACAATAGTTTATGATGAAATCCTGCAACAAGTGCCTTTCCCATCCCAAAGATTCAATAGACAGTTTAAAATAAAAATTGTGACATGACGTAATTACTCAAGTCAATACCTCTGTGCGTAAGACGATAAAAAACAGGGCTGCCTTCCGTAGTCTCCAGCAGTCCATCCTGCACATTCTTACGAATCACAGAACCATACACTTCCATAAGTTCCCGCCCAAAAGCTTCCCGGAATGTCTTCTCAGACACGCCTTCCATCATGCGAAGTCCCAGGAACATGAATTCTTCCATCTGTTCCTCTACCGTAAGTTCCTGTACCTCACCGCGCATTTTAAGGGGATTCTTTAGATACTCCTCCATACCGGTCCCATTGGTAAAACGGCATTCTTTCATCAAAGAAGCAGCACCCGTTCCCAGTCCCAGGTACTCTCTTCTGCGCCAATAACCGCAATTATGACGGCACTCATAACCCTCCCCGGCGTAATTGGATATCTCATACCGCCGAAAGCCATACTGTCCAAGAAGTTCCTCCGTCAAAGCATACATCTGCCGCTCACTGTCCTCATCCGGCAGAATCAGCGTCCCCTGCTCCTGCATGTCATACAGTGGGGTACCCTCTTCCACAATCAGACTGTAAGCCGAAATATGCTGTGGTATAGGTTCTAAAGCCAGCACCGCCTCTAAAGTCCTTCTCCAGCTTTCCACAGTCTGTTCAGGAAGCGCACTCATGACATCTACATTGATATTCGTAAAGCCCGCTTGTACTGCTTCCCGGTAAGTCTTCTGAAACTGTGCAAAGGTATGAATCCGTCCAATCCTGAACAGTTCATCTTCATTAGCAGACTGCAATCCTATGCTGAGACGGTTAATTCCCGCCTTCCGATACACTTTCAAACCATCGCTGCTCACAGTACCCGGATTCATTTCCATGGTAATCTCAGCCTCCGGAGAAAGCCGGTAATACTCGCGAATTGTATCCATAACTTTCTGAATCCATTCAGGCTTCACCACAGACGGTGTACCTCCGCCGATAAATACGGTATCTACTTCATATTCCGCACATTCCGCGCTTCGGCCTCTCATCTCTGTAAGCAGAGCTTCCATATACCCATCCTGCGTACAAACATCTGCCGGACCTGACAGAAAATCGCAGTAACGGCACTTTCTAACGCAAAAAGGAATGTGCAGATATAATTCCAGCGGCTTCCAAACCAAATCCTTCTGATAATTATCCTGCTTACTTCTTATCATCTAATTTCAGCACACTCATAAATGCTTTCTGAGGGATCTCTACGTTACCGATCTGGCGCATACGCTTCTTACCCTCTTTCTGCTTCTCCAAAAGTTTCTTCTTACGGGTGATGTCACCGCCGTAACACTTGGCAAGCACATCCTTGCGCATGGCTTTGACCGTTTCTCTGGCGATAATCTTACCGCCTACCGCTGCCTGAATAGGAATCTCAAACAAGTGTCTGGGTATCTCATCCTTCAGCTTCTCACACATCTTACGGCCTCTCTCGTATGCAGAGTCTGCATGTACAATAAAGGACAGTGCATCCACTTCCTCCCTGTTGATCAGGATATCCAGCTTCACCAGACTGGACTGCTCGTACCCTTTCAGATCATAGTCAAAGGAAGCATATCCTCTGGAGCGGGACTTCAATGCATCAAAGAAATCATAAATGATTTCATTTAAAGGAAGTTCATACTTCAAAAGTGCTCTGGTGCCTTCGATATATTCCATACCAAGATAACGACCACGTCTTTCCTGACACAGTTCCATAATGGAACCGATGAACTCGGAAGTAACCATGATTTCCGCACTGACAATAGGCTCCTCCATATACTCGATTTCGGAAGGATCCGGCATATTAGAAGGATTGGTCAGTTCGATCACTTCCCCGTTGGTCTTGTAAATCTTATAGATAACACCGGGCGCAGTTGTCACCAGATCCAGATTGTACTCTCTTTCCAGTCTCTCCTGAATGATTTCCAGGTGAAGCAATCCCAGGAAACCACAGCGGAAACCAAAACCCAGAGCGATTGATGTCTCAGGCTCATAGTTTAAAGAAGCATCATTGAGCTGCAATTTTTCCAAAGCATCCCGCAAATCAGGATATTTTGCACCATCCGCAGGGTACATACCGCAGTAAACCATGGACTGCACCTTCTTATAGCCGGGCAGGGGATTCGCGCAGGGCCGATTGGCATCTGTCACGGTATCACCTACAGCAGTATCTTTCACATTCTTAATGGAAGCTGTAATATAACCTACCATACCGGCAGAGAGTTCCTCACAGGGAATGAACTGTCCCGCACCGAAATATCCCACTTCAACCACTTCTTCTTTGGCTCCGGTAGCCATCATACGGATCACGGTACCTTTCTTAACAGTACCTTCCATGATACGGCAGAAGATGATAACACCTTTATAAGAATCGTATACCGAGTCAAAAATCAGAGCCTGCAAAGGGTTGTCCGGATTGCCCTTAGGTGCCGGAATCTTCTCCACGATCTGCTCCAGGACTTCTTCGATACCGATGCCGTTCTTAGCTGAAATCAGCGGTGCATCATGGGCTTCCAGTCCAATCACATCCTCAATCTCTTCCATGACACGCTCCGGCTCTGCGCTGGGAAGGTCAATCTTATTGATTACAGGGAAAACATCCAGGTTGTGATCCAGTGCCAAATATACGTTAGCCAGTGTCTGCGCCTCAATACCCTGAGCGGCGTCTACTACAAGAATGGCTCCGTCACAGGCTGCCAGAGATCTGCTTACTTCATAGTTAAAGTCTACATGCCCCGGTGTGTCAATCAGGTTGAAAATATATTCTTCCCCATCCTTAGCCTTGTATACCGTTCTTACCGACTGGGCTTTAATGGTAATGCCGCGTTCTCTCTCCAGGTCCATATTATCAAGGACCTGAGCCTGCATCTCACGGCTTGTTAAGAGCCCTGTCTTCTCAATAATTCTGTCCGCAAGTGTCGATTTACCATGATCTATATGTGCAACGATACAAAAATTTCGAATTTTGCTTTGGTCAATTGCTGCCATCTGTCTGTTCCTTTCCTACTTACATCAATCTGAAATGATTGTAGCAGAAAAACAGACATATCGCAAGACTTTCTTCCGGGATGGATTTATTCTTCCTGTATATGTTTAATCCTGACCGGACAGTACCATATCCAGAATATGTGCCAGAGGATCACAGGCATTCATGGCTTCTTCCACTGTATTATTCTGAGCACCCAGTTCAACCAAAAGGTTCCTGGGACGCAGATGCATATTGTAGCGGTAAGCTTTCAGATAAATTTTTCTGGTAAGACCGGGATAATATTCCAAGGCTTTCTTTTGCAATTGAAAAGAGAATGCCAGGTTGGAATCCAGGTTTTCATTGTATAAATAAGAAATATTTCCGGTCTTTTTGGTACGGCTGAGGCCATTAAAAAACATGAAGCGCGCCGTTGGTCTGCCATCTATCTCTGTTACCAGCCTGGTATTTTCATCCACGGCATCTCTATGTAAGTCGATGACTACCTGGATCTGTGGATTTTCTTCCAGTACTTTTTCAATGTTGGGAAGTGCTACCGAATAAGCATCATCTCTGGATGGAACATCGTATGAAGCATCGTGATGAAGTACCTGGTAACCATACTCCTCTGACAATATCTGAGCCAGCCTGTCACCTACTCCCACAATAGAAGTTGCTCTGTCGCCCGGAATCGAATCTGCAAAAGCCTCCTGCGAATGGGTATGATAAATCAATATTTGCGGCCCCTGCGCTTCTTTCGATATAGTCATGTCCGCTTTCGAAAGCTTCTCCACATCTAATTGATCACTGCCTATCATGGTAGAATTGTCAATGGTATAAAAGTTCGTAACCAATGCCTCATAATCTGCAAGTGCAGCCATGTCCACCTGAGCGAGCTTCTGCACATGAGGTGTAAAAGTACTCCGAACCGCCGCTGCATTTTGAGGTAATTCGCTGCTTACCTGATCCGCAGCTACATTATTTTGTATCACCTGCTCGCCCGATTCATCCTCCCTGACAGCACGATTCTCTTCATCCAGCATCGCCTGAAGCATCTCACCGTCCGCCTTTGAAGCTTCATCGTCATCATGAAACTCTTCTGCCTCTGCCTTCAAAATCATCTCCATAGTCATCTGTTCTTCCTGACCGTCTTCCATCTCATATTTCTCCACAAACCGATACAACGGCATGACTTCATTCATCTGACTGCTTACAAGAAACGTTATGCCTCCTGTCTCCAGGTTATCTGCAAAAGAGAAGACCGGCAGGAATCCTTTGATGACTTCCTCATTTATAATAGTATATATGTATTTCCGCAAAGCCGTTTTCATAGAAGCAGCTTCTTGATTTTTACTTCCTGCTCTTACATTTCCTATCACAAGCAGCAAAAGAAAAGCCAGTCCTGCCGCACCAATAGCAGGACCGACATAATGTTTTCCTGTTTTTATTCTCATAGGCTCCTCATAATCAGGGGTTGTTCTAATATATGCTTTTTTCATGAAGTCTATGCCTTAGCTGCACCTTTCTTCTTTAAGTTCCAAAGCCATATTGATGCCTTCCGAAACCGTAAAGCTGACTCTCTTGACTACTGCATCGATATCCTTTCCCGTCATATACATATTATTAAGCTCCGAAAAGGCTGCTCTGTGCTGCCCCATATACTTCATTCGGTCAAATTCGTTGTCACCTCTCAGAAGTTTTTCCAATGCATCCCCTACTATTGTTGCTGCATCCACCACTGTAGGTACTCCGATAGCAATAACAGGAACACCAAGGCTTTCCATCGTCAGAGCATTCCGGTGGTTTCCCACACCGGAACCGGGCTGAATACCGGTATTCGTAATCTGCACAGTTCGGTTCAACCGCTTTGTACTCCTGGCTGCCAGCGCATCGATTACTACAATCACGTCCGGTTTTGTTTCATCCACCACACCTTTTATGATTTCCGCCGTCTCCATTCCGGTCTTGGCCATAACACCAGGTTCAATACTGCTGATCTGGTTCATAACCTGCTTATTGTAAGCAGCTTTCCCATAAGTTTTTACCACATGTCTTGTAATAAACAGATTATCTACAACCTGCGGTCCCAAAGCATCTGCTGTCACTTCTCTGTTGCCAAGTCCTACCACGAGAACAGACTGCTCTCTATCACTGTTTGGAATCATTTCCTTAAGTTCATCCGCCAGACATTGTGAAATTTCCCGATGGTATCCATCATCCGGTTCCACCATAGCAGGTGCTTCCATGGTAACATAAACTCCCATAGGCTTACCCATTGCTTTCGCTGCATTCTTGGTGTCAATCATAACTTTTGTGACGCGGATATCATCTTCCTCGTGATAATACTCCTCTACGCGAACCCCCCTCAGTTCACTATCCGCTTCGCTGATACTCTCCCTTGCTTCCAGCGCTAAGTCCGTTCTTACCTGATAATTCGACATTTGTATCTCCCTCCGGATGCTTTTATTTCCATTACTGTCAAGTCGCCATACCATGTTACATCGATCACGCTTCAATTATAACTGCTTTAGTTATTATTCAAGGCCGAATATTAACATTTTTCTCAAAAAATCCTAAAATATGTATTGACAAGAAGAAGATTTTTTTATACAATACAACCGTATGTTTATGTTAGTCCCCCGTGTCTGGCTAAAGCGAAACATTTTCTAATTAATAAAAAACAGAATGCATATGAAAATGGAGGTGTAGATCTTGGCTAACATCAAATCTGCTAAAAAGAGAATTTTAGTAAACCGCACAAAGGCTGAAAGAAATAAAGCTATCAGATCCGGCGTTAAGACAGCTATGAAGAAGGTATTCGCTGCTATCGAATCCGGTAACAAGGAAGCTGCTGTTGCTGAGCTGGCTGCTGCTACTAAGACCATCGAGATGGCTGCAACCAAAGGTGTTTATCACAAAAACAATGCTGCCAGAAAAGTTTCCCGTCTTAGCAAAGCTGTAAACGAGATGGCTTAATTTTTGCAACATAGAGAATAACAAAAAGCACCCATACCGTCATGTGGGTGCTTTTCTTATGCGCACAGGCAGGTTTCCGGGAACCTGTCTGTACGCCTCCCTCTGTGTATAACTTCGCTCTTAACCTTCCCCGATATCACCTTCTACGTCCGCCACCACCATGGCTGACGCCTCCGCTGCTTCTGTGTCCGCCGCCTCCGCCGCTTCGGCCACCACCACTTCTTCCGCCTCCTCCCCCATTATTTCTGGGAATATGGCGTCTGGTCACCATCTTATTGACTAATTGATCTCTTCTGACTCGTACTTCCGGTCTGCCTCCTACGACATATTCATTCACAGACACTGTCTCTTTTCCCAGCGGCGACCTGAGTTTCATGGCAACAAATACAAACATTACGATAATGGGAATCATGAACAATCCTGCCGGAAACTCAATTTCCTCTCCCATTTCCTGACCAATCATCCGCACATATGTAGAATACGCTTCGTAAGGATTCTCCTCCACTCTATAATACACTGCATCCAATATACGATCGATTTCGTATGTACCAAATTGCTGATATACCTTGCCACAGGTAGACAACCAGCTTCCAGCCTGCCCTTCATACCAGTTATCCAGCAAAAGCACACCATCACCGTGTACTTTATCATAACCATAATTATTTTCATCGTAAAAATCGTCAGCCAGATTGCGCATGGTGGTTTCCCACCCGGAAGAAGCACTTTCTACCTGCTGATTGATTGTCACAAGAACTATATCACAAGCTGTCTTCTTTTCCGTTTCAGCAATGAGTGTCCGCAATTTTTCCTCCTGGGCATCTGTCAGCACATCTGCCTTGTCATATACGCGCTCTTTCGGTGCCTCATTATTACTTCTGCCTACAGATGTCCTTATCAGCCGAGACACACCACCCACTACAAACAAAGCCAAAGCAATTCCCGCTGCAATGAACCAGAATTTGAAATATTGAAGATATTGCTTCATAGCCTCTCTCTTAGTTTCACTATCCATTATAATCCCTTTCTCCCTTTCGGACTTTTTAAATTCTAAAACATCATGATTCCATAATATCCGCATATCAGAATCACAGTGAGTACTGCCCAGAGTGTGGCTCCATATGCCCACACCTTTTTTGCAGATATCGGCACTTTGCCCACGATCTTAGCAGTCTGCCCGTTTATATAAAAAGGATAATCCTGATCATTATAGCGATATTCATACTTCCACACAGGCAAAAGGCCCAGATTTTCCTTTTTTTCATTGACACTAAGATGACGATTTCGTTCTGACAGACTTCCATAACCTGTCACCGTCTGTCTTACCAGCGAAGAAGTGTCTTCCTCCATCTTCTTCCTGGTACGTACCTCTGCTTCCTTTGCTGCAATGCTGAATTTCTCTCCCATGAAACCCGACATATATTCGGGTTTAAATGACTCCATCTGCTCGTAATTGTACGGCTCCATCAAATCCATAACATCATCCGGCATCTTCACCGAAGCATCTGCCGGTATCCTTGAGAACTTTACGTCCACATCCCGATAAACATCGTAAATGCTGGTCTCCCTATACTCAGTATCACCGGAAACCCACACTCTTACCTTGCGTCCCTCCGCACTATAGGTATAATTTACATCATAATCGTACAACCAGAAAGGTACATAGTCACCTTCCATGGTATTGAGCCTCGCTTCTGAAAGAAAATCTGTAGGGGCAAAAGTACACTTTTTAAACTTTTCCCGCATCAGCTTTTTTACCATCTCCCTGCTGTACTGAAAAGGAATAATCATTTGAGGCGCATTGACGCCTTCAATTCTTTCGTTAAAAATAATATAATTGTCGCAAAAGGGGCATCTTGTAGCGCTGGTATGCTCACCTACCGGCATTTCTCCTCCACAGTTGGGACAAATATGAATATCCCCATCGGAATCCTTGCGCTGCTCGCTCTTTTCACTTTCACAATAAGGGCAATACATACCCTTTTTCTCCGGGCTGTAAATTACATTTCCACCACAATTTTTACATTGAAATATCATCGTTACCCTCCTGTCAATAATTACATTAGCGTATGAACATCATCTTTTAAGGATTATAACACATTTTGCTAAAATCGTATACGGCAATATTGAAATTACCGGCTTCCGTAGACAGTACCTTTGCGCCTCGATCATTAGTTTCCAGAAATTCCTACGTACAGCAGGTAGTCAATCTGGTAAATGAAGAGCGTGCTAAAGAAGGTCTTGCACCTCTCACACTGGATACCAAGGTTTCTGCAGCAGCACAGGTACGTGCCAGGGAAATTGTTACTTCCTTCTCTCACACCAGACCCGACGGTACCTCCTTTGCTACTGCATTAAAGGAGCAGAATATCAGCTACCGCAGAGCCGGTGAAAACATTGCCTGGGGACAGAAGTCTCCCGAAGCGGTAATGGATGCCTGGATGAACAGTTCCGGCCACAGAGCTAATATTATGAATCCTAATTTCACTACCATTGGTATCGGTTATTACCAGGTAAATGGCGTGAACTACTGGTGTCAGTTATTTACTGCATAATTTAAGAAATTCAACAGACCAAATAAAACAAGCTTCTTTCCTTGGCATTTTGCCCAAAGAAGAAGCTTGTTTTTCTTATTTCGTTTTATTGGTTGTCTTATTACTTATTGTAGTTAACAATGGCACCAAAATCCGGCTTCAAAGAAGCGCCGCCTACCAGACCACCGTCGATGTCCGGCTGTGCGAACAGTTCAGGAGCGCTGGAAGCAGATACAGAACCACCGTACTGGATACGGATAGCTGCTGCAGTTGCATCATCATAAATCTCAGCGATGCAGTCACGGATTGCTTTACATACTTCCTGAGCCTGCTCAGTAGTAGCTACTTTACCGGTTCCGATAGCCCAGATAGGCTCGTAAGCGATAACTGCTGCAGCTGCCTGCTCTGCGGTTACGTTCAGGAAAGCAATCTTAATCTGCTGACGGATAAAGTCGATGGTAACACCCTGCTCTCTCTGAGTCAGAGTCTCACCACAGCAGATGATAGGAGTGATGCCGTGTTCGAAAGCTTTTAATACTTTCTTGTTAACGGTTTCATCGGTCTCAGCAAAGTACTCTCTTCTCTCGGAATGTCCGATAATAACATACTTTACTCCTACGTCGGTCAGCATAGTAGGAGCGATTTCTCCGGTATATGCACCTTTCTCTTCGTAGTACATGTTCTCAGCACCGATGTTGATGTTGGAACCCTTAGCTGCTTCCATAGCAGGAATGATGTCGATAGCAGGTACGCAGAATACTACGTCTACGTCATCATTAGCAACCAGAGGCTTTAAGGTATTTACCAGTTCTACTGCCTGGCTGGGAGTCATGTTCATCTTCCAGTTACCGGCAATGATTTTCTTTCTAGCCATTTGGATAGTCCTCTTTTCTTATTCTTTATCATCTGCTGCTGCAACGCCGGGAAGCTCTTTGCCTTCCAGGAATTCCAGGGAAGCACCGCCACCGGTAGAGATGTGGCTCATCTTGTCACCAAAGCCAAGCTGGTTAACAGCTGCTGCGGAGTCACCACCACCGATAATAGTGGTAGCATCGGTCTCAGCCAGAGCCTTAGCTACTGCGATGGTACCGGCTGCCAGAGTAGGATTCTCGAATACGCCCATAGGTCCGTTCCAAACAACGGTCTTAGCGGACTTAACAGCATCAGCAAACAGAGCTGCAGTCTTAGGTCCGATATCCAGACCTTCCATATCTGCAGGAATCTTATCGGAATCAACATAAGAAATTTCTACAGGTCCGTCGATAGGATTCGGGAAACCTGCAGCGATGGTGGTATCGATAGGAAGCAACAGGGTCTTGCCCAGCTTCTCAGCCTTTTCCATCATCTCTTTACAATATTCGATCTTCTCATCGTCAACCAGAGACAGACCAACTTCCTTGCCCTGTGCCTTTAAGAAGGTGTAAGCCATACCACCACCGATGATGAGGGTATCGCACTTCTCAAGCAAATTGGAAATAACGTTCAGCTTGTCTGCAACCTTTGCACCACCCAGGATAGCTACAAAAGGTCTTACAGGATTCTCAACAGCGTTGCCCAGGAAGTCGATTTCTTTCTGCATCAGATAACCAACTGCGTTCTCGCCGCCCTTTTCAGTAATGAATTTGGTAACGCCTGCAACGGAAGCATGTGCTCTGTGAGAGGAACCAAAAGCATCACATACATACAGATCAGCCAGGTCAGCCAGCTCTTTGCTGAACTCTTCGCCGTTCTTGGTCTCTTCTTTGCCACGGAAACGAGTATTCTGAAGCAGAACTACATCTCCTTCTTCCATAGCTGCTACTGCTGCAGTTGCAGCTTCGCCGGTTACGTTGTAATCAGCTACAAAAGTAACCTTCTTGCCCAGCTTCTCGGACAGTCTCTCAGCAACAGGTGCCAGGGATTCGCCTTCGTTGGGGCCATTTTTAACCTTGCCCAGGTGAGAGCAAAGGATAACCTTACCGCCGTCGCCTATCAGCTTCTGGATTGTAGGCAGAGCTGCTACGATACGGGTTTCATCGGTGATCACACCATTTTTTAAAGGTACGTTGAAGTCGCATCTTACAAGGACTCTTTTGCCCTTAGCGTTGATATCATCAACAGATTTCTTATTTAAGCCCATTTTCATGACCTCCATTATAAATTATTTAAAAAGGATCCGGTCCCATGGACCGGACCCCATATTGAGCCTATGTCTCTAAATCTACTTAGAACTCAGTGCGCACATATCCTGCGCCTCTTTACACATGAATTAAGCGTTCAGCAGTTTGCCGAAGTGCTTGATGGTACGAACCATCTGGCTGGTGTAAGAGTTCTCGTTATCATACCAGGAAACAACCTGTACCTCAGACAGCTCGTCAGAGATAGGCAGAACCATGGTCTGAGTAGCATCGAACAGAGAACCGAACTTCATACCAACGATATCGCTGGATACGATTTCATCCTCGTTGTAACCGAAGGACTCATTAGCTGCTGCTTTCATAGCTGCATTGATAGCTTCCTTGGTAGGATTGCCCTTAACTACTGCAGTCAGAATGGTGGTAGAACCGGTAGGGGTAGGAACACGCTGTGCGGAACCGATCAGCTTACCATTCAGTTCAGGAATAACAAGGCCGATAGCCTTAGCTGCACCAGTGCTGTTAGGAACGATATTAACAGCTGCTGCACGAGATCTTCTTAAGTCACCCTTTCTCTGAGGTCCATCCAGAGTCATCTGGTCACCGGTGTAAGCGTGGATTGTGCACATGATACCGGACTCGATAGGGAATGCATCATTCAGAGCCTTAGCCATAGGAGCTAAGCAGTTGGTGGTACAAGAAGCTGCAGAAATGATGGTATCCTCGTTGGTCAGAGCTTCATGGTTAACGTTGTAAACGATGGTAGGCAGATCGTTTCCGGCAGGAGCGGAAATGATAACGTGCTTAGCACCGGCATCGATATGAGCCTGTGCTTTAGCCTTAGAGGTGTAGAAACCGGTACACTCCAGAACTACATCTACGCCAAGTTCTCCCCAAGGAAGGTTCTCAGCCTTAGCTTCTGCATAAATCTTAATCTCTTTTCCATCAACAGTGATAGAATCTTCACCAGCAGAAACGGTATCAGCCAGTGCATATCTTCCCTGTGTGGAATCATATTTCAGTAAGTGAGCCAGCATCTTAGGAGAAGTAAGGTCGTTGATTGCAACGATCTCAAATCCTTCTGCTCCGAACATCTGTCTGAAAGCCAGACGACCAATACGGCCAAAACCATTGATTGCTACTTTTACTGCCATTTTAGTTTCCTCCTAAAATATTATAATTTTATAGTATTTCGTCATTTGGGCTTGTCCGCCTTACTTTGACAAAATTTTGTCAGCACTCTTATTGTACCTAATTTTAATCAAGAATTCAAGATGTATTTGAAAAATAATTGGGATTTCAGAGAAATTTTACATTTGGACTGTTTTCACTGCTTGCTTTTATATAGTTTTTTCGGTATGGTATTATCTGAAACAGACAATGCCTCGGAACAGATAAGCATTTCTTACCTGTTCCGAAGCACTTACTTCTCTTTCCTTCATTACTGGCTGCACAACACCACGACTTTATTAGGAGTCGTCTGTGCAGGAATACTTCTTGTACTGCGTTC